>JAUXDR010000021.1 GCA_030618205.1 Deltaproteobacteria bacterium
GCTGGCAACTAACGATAGGGGTTTCGCTCGTTAAGGGACTTAACCCGACACTTCACAGCACGAGCTGACGACAGCCATGCAGCACCTGTGCAAGTTTCACCCGAAGGCAACCTACTCCTGTTTCCAAGAGAGCATCCAAGCATGTCAAACCCAGGTAGGGTTCTGCGCGTTGCTTCGAATTAATCCACATGCTCCACCGCTTGTGTGAGCCCCCGTCAATTCCTTTGAGTTTTAGCCTTGCGGCCGTACTCCCCAGGCGGCGCACTTATCACTTTTGCTTCGGCACGATCGGCGTCAGTACCTCTCATACCTAGTGCGCATCGTTTACGGCGTGGACTACCAGGGTATCTAATCCTGTTCGCTACCCACGCTTTCGCGTCTCAGCGTCAGGACAGGTCCAGCGACCCGCTTTCGCCTCCGGCGTTCCAACTGATATCTACGCATTTCACCGCTCCACCAGTCGTTCCAGTCGCCTCTACCTGCCTCAAGAGCGCCGGTTTGCCGAGCCATTCCCGGGTTGAGACCGGGGCTTTCACACGGCACCTGACGCTCCGCCTATACGCGCTTTAAGCCCAGTAATTCCGAACAACGCTTGCACTCTCCGTATTACCGCGGCTGCTGGCACGGAGTTAGCCAGTGCTTCCTTTGGGGCTGGTCATTTATTCCTAACCCCCGACAGCAGTTTACATCCCGAAGGAATTCTTCCTGCACGCGGCGTCGCTCCGTCAGGCTTTCGCCCATTGCGGAATATTCGTTGCTGCAGCCACCCGTAGGTGTCCGGACCGTGTCTCAGTTCCGATGTGTCGGGCCACGCTCTCACGCCCGATACCCGTCGTTGCCTTGGTGAGCCGTTACCTCACCAACAAGCTGATAGGGCATGAACCGCTCCCGGACCGTCGGAGCTTTTGCCCACCGGACCATGCGATCCGATGGGGTCATCGGGTATTACCGGCACTTTCGCTAATGTCCCGACAAGCGGGACGCCGCTATCCCCGTGTCCAGGGTACGTCGTTCATGTATTCCTCACCCGTCCGCCACTAACGTACCCTTCCGTTTCCTTCCAGGTACGTCCGTTCGACTTGCATGCCTTAGCCACGCCGCCAGCGTTCGTTCTGAGCCAGGATCAAACCCTCCAGTTTTAAACTGAATGGTCTTGGTCACCTATTTGGCGACCAAGTAAAATGACTTAAAGCTCGCTTATCAGACACTATTCAGTTTTCAAAGATCAGTTTGGGATTTAAAGAATAGACTCAAACGTTAACTACCATTTTCTATAATGTCAAGCGCTTTTTCTTAGCGCCAATCAATACTCACCGCAAAATTATTTTCAGTGACGAGTGCAGCAATCTAGCAGTCTTTTTATGTGTGTCAAGCATTTTTTTAGGTAAGCGTTCACAGGGCACCGCATCTGCTTTGTTGTCGGGCACTTGAAGTACAGGGAGTACGTCTGCGTATCCTCCGCCTCGCATCTGCAGCACCCTGTAAACGCTTACAGTTCGGTGAGTTGCGGTAAAACGGGTGTTGTAATCCCGTAAACGGTTACTTTTTTAGAATCTGTCACGAAGTGAATCAGTCCCTTTCTTGATCTATCTTATACTTGCATCCCTTCACTGGACATTTGAGTATTCTTCCATCGCTCTGTGTAATTCTTTCCATCAGAATCGAGGATCCGCAAAGAGGACACTCTTTGGCCACCGGCCGGTCCCATGTAGCATATTTGCATTTGGGATAGCGGCTACAGCCAAAAAAGGTCTTACCTGAACGGGAACGCCTCTGAAACAACTCGCCATCACAACTCGCCTCAGGACAAGGGATACCAGTAGAAATGGATTTTGTGTTCCGGCATTCCGGGTATCCCGAACAGGCAAGAAACTCACCAAAACGTCCTTTTTTGATAACCATTGGTCGACCGCACCGGTCACATATTTTATCAGTCCGGATTTCTCTGTCCTGGATTTGAATTTGGCCTTTCTCATCCCTTTTAAAGTCGTTGGTATTCTTACATTCAGGGTATCCTGAGCAGGCAAGAAACTCTCCACTCCTACCGTATTTAATAACCATAGACGCACCACACTTATCGCACTTGATATCAGTAGAAACGCCTTTTATTTTGATGGACTTCATTTCCTCCTGAGCAAGGTTAAGACTTTTGCTGAATGGGCCGTAAAATTTTTCAAGTACCTTTATCCAGGAATTGGAACCATCCTCCACTCCATCAAGATTTTTTTCCATGGCAGCAGTAAATTTTAAATCGAGGATTTCCGGAAAATGTGTAACAAGCAGGTCTGTCACTACGAAGCCAAGTGCAGAGGGATAAAAGTACCGTTTTTCAAGACGCACGTATTCTTTTCCCTGGATGGTAGAAAGTATGTTAGCGTAAGTGCTGGGTCTTCCTATTCCCTTTTCCTCCAAAGTTTTTATAAGGCCTGCCTCGGAATACCTGGGTGGAGGCTGGGTAAAATGTTGCTTAGGTTCAATTCCCAGAAGTTTCAGGTAATCATCCTTTGCCAAAGCAGGAAGATCTGTCTTGTCCTTATCTGAATTGTTCCGTCCCTTCTCCTGGGACTCATCTTTTGTCTCTGAATACAAGATGGTAAAACCGGGAAAACGGACAACGGTTCCGACAACCCTGAGCAGATACAGACCGGCCTCTATGTCCACACGGGTCTGGTCCAATATTGCCGGACTCATCTGGGAGGCAATAAAGCGTTTCCAAATAAGGTTGTACAGAGCCAAAGCGGCCTTATCCAGATAGGGCGCAACATCCTCCGGAGTCCTGGCAACCGAGGTAGGCCTGATTGCCTCATGGGCATCCTGAGCCATCTTGCCCCGCTTATAGACCGGTGCCCTTTGTGGCACGAAATCTTTGCCCAACCTCCCATTTATAAGAGTTCTAGCCTCCTTTACCGCCTCCTTGGCTACCCTGGTAGAGTCGGTCCTCATATAAGTTATGAGCCCAACCGGACCTTCATCTCCCAAATCAACACCCTCGTAAAGTCTCTGGGCCAGCATCATGGTTTTTTTAGCAGAAAACCTAAGCTTACGGGCTGCTTCTTGCTGCATTGTGCTGGTGATAAACGGAGGTGAGGGATATTTCTTTCTCTCTTTAGTCTCAACCTTTTTAACTCTGAAATCAGCCGTTTTAAGGTCTCTCACTACCTCCCGGGCCTTTTCCCCGTCAGGAATTGAGAGTTTTTTACCTTTAAGGGCAATTACCTTTGCCAAAAAGGGAGGCGGGTTGGGGCCTTCCAGTTGAGCAGTAACAGTCCAGTACTCTTCTGCCACAAAGGCCTGAATCTCCCTCTCTCTGTCACATATTATGCGAACTGCAACCGACTGGACACGTCCTGCTGAAAGGCCTCTTTTTACCTTACTCCAGAGCAGAGGAGATATTTTATATCCAACCAGCCTGTCCAGTATCCGCCTTGCCTGTTGGGACTCGTACTTGTTTCTGTCCAGTTTCCCTGGTAATTTGATGGCCTTCCTGATCGCCTGTTCAGTCAATTCGTGGAACATCACACGATGGAACTGTCTGGCTTTTCCCCGCTTGGCCTGGAGTTCCTCTGCTATATGCCATGCTATGGCCTCTCCTTCCCGGTCCGGGTCAGGGGCCAGATATATGTTATCCACTTTGGATGCTGCAGACTTAAGCTCTTTAATTATTTTGCTCTTGCCACGGATTATCTCATACTCAGGCGTAAAGTTATCTTCGACATTAACACCCAAACGTTTCTTAGGGAGATCCTTCACATGGCCTACAGATGCCTTGATATCGAAGTCTTTGCCCAGATAGCGCTTAAGGGTCCGCACTTTGGTTGGGGATTCTACAATTACCAAACCTTTTTTCATAAAATCACTCTCACTTAAGTTGATATATTTGGCCTGGAAAAGCCTGAATCAGGTCTTTTAGCTCCATTTGTAGTAAAAGTCCACTGACTTGGCCGACAGACTGCCCGCATAGATTAGCAATATTGTCTATATGTTGCGGATAGGGCTCAAGTTTGTCAAAAACATTTTGTTCCTCAGGAGAAAGCTCGGGTCGCTCTTTGGAGACGCCTGACACAAGGTCTGTATTGCGCCCTTGTTTTTCTGCGCCAAGCTCCTCCATTATGTCCGTAAAGTTCTCTACCAACCGTGCTCCCTGCTTGATAAGCCAATGTGTACCGCTGCTCCTGTAAGAGTAAATACTCCCTGGAACTGCCATTACCTCTCTACCCTGGTCCAGGGCGCAGGAAGCAGTAATCAAAGACCCACTTTTCATATTTGCCTCGACTATTACGACTCCATAGGAGAGACCGCTGATGATCCTGTTACGAATTGGAAAATTTCTTGCCTCCGGAGATAAGCCAGGTGGTAATTCGGTAATCACTGCCCCATGATCTGCTATGCGACGTACAAGACCTGTATTTTGTCTGGGGTAAGCCACGTCTATACCGCACCCCTTTACACCTATTGTGTTGCCACCTGATCTGAGGGCCGCCTCGTGAGAAGCGGTATCTATTCCAAGGGCCAGGCCGGAAACTACTGTATAGCCATGTTGCACAAGTTCAGATGAAAGCATTCGAGCTACATCCAGCCCATAAGAACTGGGGTATCTTGAGCCGACAATAGCAACCGCTCTCTTTTTTAGAGAAGAGGGATCACCGATGCCATGCAGTAGCGCCGGCGGATTTTGTATCTCATTCAAGAACAATGGATAATCCTCACTCAAGAAAGTCATGGTCCATGCGCCGACCCTTTCAAGGATACCGATGCTGCGCTCAAGAGCTTTTTCATCAGGACCTTTTACCAAGTCGTCTAGAACCTGAGCAGGCAATCGCACTATCTCTGAAAAATCAGCAGGCCCGGCCTCCCATACTGCTTTAGCTGAGCCGAAGTGTTCTACAAGCCGTCTCAGGGTTATGTTCCCGACGCCGGGCACCAACTGTAGCCCGATCCATGCTTTAAGCTCCTCAAGTTCCATGGGAGTCCTCACCTTCCTATATACCAGACAAGTTTCATCTCAAGATCCCATATAAATTCTTCGTTCTTTTTCTTATTAATCATGAATAAATAAATCTCATCGAACATCCATGACGATGAGATCATTATTGAATTCTAAGGGATGTGTGGTATAGAAAAACCTTACTTCATTTCTTGTCCTCGGACAGAGCGTGGTTATGGTTAATGAAATTAAGACATTTATGGATTTTCTCAAGGTTGAGAGAAATGCTTCTCCGAACACGATAGTAGCCTATGGAAGAGACCTTGAGGAGCTGAGTAGATTTATAGGCTCTGGGAAAAATCCGGTCTCTATCACTGCAAAAGAAATAAGGACATGGCTTGCTTCAATGCTGAAAAGGGGAGCAAGCAGGAGCACTGTGGCCCGTAAACTTGCTTCCATTCGAAGCTTTTTCCGGTTCCTGCTCAGGCAAGGGATAGTTGAAAAGAGTCCTGCTGATGGTATAAGGGCACCTCAAACAAAAAAATCCCTCCCGGCTTATCTCTCTGTAGACGAGGCCTTTTCTATGGTAGACACCGGTGAAGATAAGGGATTCCAGGATCTAAGGAACCGGGCCATCCTTGAGCTTCTGTACAGCTCGGGAATAAGAGTTGGCGAGCTTTCAGGTCTGGATGTTTCCAGTGTTTCCCTCTCACCTGAGATGGTGCGTGTGAGGGGCAAGGGCAATAAAGAGCGAATAATTCCTTTTGGCAGTGAGGCAGCCAAGGCATTGAATGCATATTTGCCTTTCAGAGATGCACTGTTGGAAAGGCTGCATTGCAAAGATGAAAAGGCGTTCTTCGTCAATCGAAGGGGCACCAGGTTAAGTCCTCGAAGTGTAGAGCGATTGGTTGCCAGGAGAAGGTTAGAGGTCGGGCTGAATTCGCCTGTAACTCCTCATACTTTCCGTCACTCCATGGCGACCCATTTACTTGAATCAGGTGCAGGCCTCAGACCGATTCAGGAAATGCTGGGTCATGTGAGTCTTGCGACCACGCAGCTTTACACGCACCTGGACCTGAGTCATTTGGCCGAAGTATATAACAACGCCCACCCCAGGGCAAAAAAGGCAAAGGGAAAAATAAAAAAAGGATAATGTTGAATGTTAAATGTTGAATGCTAAATTGTGGAAGAAGATTTAAAAAACATATACCTTAATTCAACATTCAACATTCAGCATTCAACATTTATTGTGCGCCGCAGATTAGGTTTTTTCAGCGGAATCAAGAATGTGGAGTAAAGCGTGTATAATAATAAAATAAAGAGCCTAACAAACAATATTCGTAGTACTACTGTCCTGGCTATTCGTTACAATGGCGAGGCGGTGCTTGCAGGCGACGGGCAGGTGACACTGGGGAACACGGTTATCAAGCACAAGGCACGAAAGATAAGAACACTTTACAACGGAAAGGTCCTTACCGGTTTTTCAGGCGCAACTGCCGATGCCTTTACCCTGTTTGAAAAGCTTGAGGAGAAGCTCGAGCAATACAAGGGTAATTTGGTGCGTGCAGCAGTTGAGCTTGCCAAGGATTGGCGCACAGACAAAATTTTAAGGCGGCTTGAGGCCCTGTTGATTGCAGTTGACGAAAAAAATTCTCTCCTCATCTCAGGCTCCGGTGACGTAATAGAACCTGATGACGACATATTGGCCATAGGTTCAGGAGGGCCTTACGCCCTTTCTGCAGCAAAGGCCCTTGTGGCCCACAGTAATCTTTCAGCCAGGGAGATAGCCGAGGTTTCCCTGAAGATTGCGGCCTCTATCTGTATTTACACTAACGAAAATATAATAGTTGAAAGTCTGGAATCTCAGGAGGAATAATAAATCCAGTGGAAATTGCGGAAATCAAACCTTTAACACCAAGAGAGATAGAAACCGAGCTGGACAAGTATATCATTGGCCAGTCCCAGGCCAAGCGTTCAGTGGCCATAGCGCTCCGGAATCGATGGAGAAGACAGCAGGTCCCTGAGCCGCTCCGGGATGAAATCGCCCCTAAAAACATCATTATGATTGGGCCCACAGGAGTGGGTAAGACTGAGATTGCAAGACGCCTTGCCAGATTGGCAAAATCTCCTTTTCTCAAAATCGAGGCGAGCAAATTCACTGAAGTTGGATATGTGGGCCGTGACGTCGAGTCCATGATCAGGGACCTCACCCACCTTGCGGTGGACATGGTGAAATCCGAAGAGAAGGAAAAGGTGGAGGCAAGGGCTAAAGACCTTGCTGAAGACCAACTCCTGGACATCTTGTTACCGAGTCTTAAGAGCGAGCAAGACGCAGGAGAAACATCTACCAGGGAACGCTTCCGTCAGATGCTGAGAGATGGAAAGCTGGATGATCGCTTCGTGGAGTTGGAGGTTGCCCAGAGGCCCTCTTCACCAATGATTGAAATTTTTGCTGCCGCGGGCATGGAAGAGATGCAGAGTGGCATCCAGGACATGCTATCCAACATAATGCCTAACAAGCCGAAGCGTCGTCATGTAAAGGTCTCTGAAGCCAAAAAAATCCTTGAACAAGAGGCAGCAGGAAAATTAATAGACATGGACAAGGTGGTGAAAAAGGCCATTGCCCGTGTTGAGCAATCAGGGATCATCTTCCTGGACGAAATTGACAAGGTTGCTACCAAAGGGGGCGGAACCGGCGGCCCTGACGTTTCAAGGGAGGGAGTTCAGCGGGATCTCCTGCCTATAGTGGAAGGCACTTCTGTCCACACCAAGCATGGTATCGTAGTGACAGACCACATACTATTCATTGCAAGCGGTGCTTTCCACGTCTCAAAACCCTCTGATTTACTGCCTGAGCTTCAGGGAAGGTTCCCAATCAGGGTCGAGCTGGATGCATTAACTCAGGAAGACTTTGTAAGGATACTTACAGAGCCGGAAAATGCCCTTGTCACTCAATATATGGCACTGCTCGACACAGAAAACATAGAGCTGATATTTGATACAGAGGCAATCGAAGAGATAGCCAAGATTTCCTTTGAAGTAAACGAGCGCACGGAAAATATAGGCGCTAGAAGACTCCATACCGTAATGGAAAAACTGGTTGAGGAAATCTCTTTTGAGGCCCCGGACGTTGCCCCTCAGCAAATTCAGATAACCGCTGCTTATGTGCAGGAGAGGTTGAGGGATATAGCTAAGGACGTGGACCTCAGCAGGTTTATCCTGTGATCCTTTAATTTGAGCAATTAGCCTTTAGCGGTTAGCTATTAGTTTAATGATTACAAGATGTTTTGCTATTACAAACTTTCACCCTGTTGAATGCGGCTTCGCTGCCCCCTTTGGGGATTCAACGGGGTGAACCCGTTGGGTGTTATTTCTAATTAACGTAATGCCTTGATTGTTCAAAGCTAAACGCTAATGGCTAACAGCTAATGGCTCAATCCAGGTTTAATAAAAACTTGATTGGATAATTTATGGACAATCTATCAAGGGCCCGGATTCTTATTGAGGCCCTTCCCTATATTCGACAGTTTGCCAACAAGACCATTGTCATAAAGTACGGCGGCCACGCCATGGCGGAACAATCCCTCAAGGAGAAGTTCGCGCTGGACATCATCCTGATAAAGTACGTGGGCATCAATCCGGTCATTGTCCACGGAGGCGGGCCTCAGATAAGCCAGATAATGAAGAGAATGGGAATCAGATCTACATTTGTGGAAGGCCAGAGGGTCACTGACGATGAGACCATGAGTGTTGTAGAGATGGTACTGGTTGGTACTGTCAACAAGGAGATAGTGGGTCTTATCAATCGCCATGAAGGACGGGCAGTGGGTCTGTCCGGCAGGGATGGTGATCTTATACAGGCATATCCCATGAAGATTTACAAATATACCGGGGATGAACGTCCGCCTGAAATTATAGATATTGGAAGAGTAGGAAAGGTTTCAAGTGTCAATGCCGGGGTACTTAAGGCCCTTGAGGATTCAGGGTTTATACCTGTTATAGCCCCGGTTGGTGTCGGGCCTGAGGGACAGGCATACAACATAAACGCTGACCTTGTTGCCGGGGCCATAGCAGGTGAGCTTAAAGCTGAAAAACTTATACTCCTGACAGATGTCCTTGGGGTAATGAATTCGAAGAACGAGCTGATTCCATCCATGACGGCAGATGAGGCAAGAAAGGCCATGGAGGATCGTATCGCAACCGGCGGAATGATCCCAAAACTTAAGTCGTGTCTTAAGGCCCTTGGCAGTGGGGTTGATAAGGCCCACATTATCGATGGAAGAAAGGAAC
>JAUXDR010000226.1 GCA_030618205.1 Deltaproteobacteria bacterium
TAACCGGCTACTTTGGCCGCTGATCTGCCAAACACATCGATTCTCAGATCTAACAGGATAGGAAGGAGTGAGATATCAAATATGACCGTAATAATTTCCAAAGGCAAGGACCCTCAAAAGGCTAAGCCCAGTTCTATCCACACCCAAGTAAACCCACACCTGGGTCGCCGTATAATTTGTCCACACTGTGGAAACGAATGGAACTTTTACCAAATAGCAGAGGAAGTTATGCTCACTACGCGGTATGTCCAAAACGCCGACGGAAGCTTTACTCCCCTTAGCGATGATTCCAGAATTCTGGGAGAAGTAAAACTTTACTGCGGGGAGTGCCAGGCAGATCTAAGCGAATTCCATAACAGGTTCCTGGAGATGCTTTTTTGAATCCTAATCGCCCTCCACTTATCCTCACAGACAACCGCTCTTTTAGAACACATCTTTCAGAGCTGGGTCCTGGAGACACAGTGGTCGGACTATTAAACATCAAGCCAACAGAGCAAGTCCTGTTCCTGGACCTTGTGGAGCGCGGTATCCGGCTATTTCCTCCGGCACTAGCCCAGCAACTTAGCAGGTCAAAGTGCTTACAGGCCATGGTCTATAAAGAGTGGATGGTACCCCATACCTTTGTGGCCAGGGACCGCCACGACATGATCAAACAAATAAATACCTATGGGCGGGAAAAAATCGGACCAGTGGTCACAAAACAGAATCGTTTTAATTGCGGCCTGGGCATACACCTGTGGTCATCAATTGAAGACGCTTATAATCAGGTATGTTTTGGCTCTCTTGACTATCCTTTTGTCGTACAACCTTTTGTAGAGACGGCGATCGATGTGAGGGCCGTAATAATAGGAGATTATTCCGAGGTCTATTGGCGGAACAACCCCCACTCATTTCGTAACAACATGTTCTGCGGCGGAAATAGCGGTGAGCACAAGCTTTCATCTAATCAATGGGATCTCTGCAGGAAGGTAATGGAGCGGGGAAAATTCCCCAATGCTCATATAGACCTCATGGTTACCACGGACGTGACCACTTATTTCGGTGAAATAAACCTTAGAGGAGGCCTAAAAGGAGCCAAAATTTCCGGGCCGGAATATCAAGAGCGAATAAAGGCCATGGAGGATGCCTTTGTTGAACGGTTACCACATTAGTCAGCGCTCACGCCGAATCGGCCAAGCGAATACAAGAGGCTCTCACCTTTTCCATTAAGCTTTTGTGCCGGCCTGGCAATTCCTGTTATCAATTGATCTTGAACCGCAACAAGACCGCATATGCTTGCCTCAACGGGCTGCATCATTGATTTAAGGATGTATTTCCCGTCTTCCCACCCAAGAAGCATAAGCCAGTCCCCTGCCAGCGTGCTTTCTTCCCCGGGCACTCCGGGGAACAACAGTTCCGGCAGACCATTTCCATCCACGTCAGCAGAAATAAACCATTTCGGGAAACCACCTTCCGGTAACCGCGGGGAAACCCGATTTGAAGACGACCAAAGCAATCGCTCCATTTCATAGACACAAAGTTTGCCGCTATAGTCAATTGTGCAGAGTTCCGGATTGCCATTTCCATTCAGGTCTGACCAGCTTGATCTGATTACAGAAAAAATCTTTGGGCTTGCTATGCGGTGCCTGTACTTAAGGCCCTCATGACCGGGTTCCATAAGATAGACCTTTGCCCCAAACATAACATCAGCATCGAAACTCTGCCCCAGGAGTGACTCCTTTAAACCATCTCCGTCCTTATCTACAAAGGAAAGCCACAAATTAATATCATCCTCTATCAGGCTTAGTGAAAAATCCTGGTAACTTAACAACATTGAGCACATTCCTGCTCCATCCAGCAGGGCATTTAACACTATCCATCCATGAGTTTTTACTGCGGAAAAACCAACCAGACGTCCAGGCCCGCAAAACCGGTAAGAGGCAAGTTCTCCCGGGCTTCCATAATGGCCAACATATAGACCTGATGGCAAAAGATAGACTATCTCAAGCTCATTGTCTCCATTGAGGTCAAGGATATCAACCTGAATAGCGTTTTCCGGTAGACGTCCCACAAGTCGCGCTTTGCCCAAATCAAAGGACTTGAGGTGTATCTTGAATTTTCGGTCTCCGGTGTCATACCGGTGTTCCACATAATCTACTTCTTCAAAGGTGGCCGTACTGTATTTCTGTCTTTCAGCACCTTTTGTTCTAGAAACAGGATACTCATGCAGAAGAGCCGGATCAGGGCCATAGACTTTCAACCTATCCTGCTCTAAAGCAAAAAGTAAAACAATACCCAATGTCTTCATTGACTGAGGATCCAGCACATCGGAAGGGACATCAGAGGGATCCAGCCAAATAAGATCCGGAAGGGCATGCTCTAAGTCCTGGCGCAACTCGTGGGCAGAGCCGAGATCTGATCCGGCCACAAAGGCCGCTGCCATGTCACTGTACCGCATTGCCGGCTGTCCGACACTCAGGGGTCCCTGGGCAGTTACTACTTCACATACAGACTTGCTATCTTCAGGTTGAGTTACTCGAATGGTGGCCAGCGGTTTCTTAATATAACCAATTATCTCACTATCATCAGGGTCGAGAACCGGGGCCCCTTTGCCATATACCTCAAAAA
>JAUXDR010000077.1 GCA_030618205.1 Deltaproteobacteria bacterium
AGTGATCCGCGCTATGCTGGAATTTCAAGCATAAAGCTCCTGGAAGAGGTGGTTCAGAAGATTGCCTCTTCCGGCTGGAAATTGGGAAATGCCGATATCACCCTGGTTGCCCAGGCCCCGAAAATCGCTCCCTTTGTGACTGAGATGGAGAAAAATATCTCTAAGGCCTGCAAGGTATCAGTGGATCAGATCAACATCAAGGCCACTACCACCGAAGGACTTGGATTTACAGGGACCGGTGAGGGTATGGCTGCTTATACGGTTGTGACAATTCTTAAATAGCATCTGTAAGATCATAGGGTCCGGCCAGTTTGCTTCCGGCCCTGTCGTATAGTTGGGAATCCTTGATTGAGATCTCTCCTTCTGCAAGGGATCTTATAGTCTGGACGATAAGCGGAAGCTCTTTTTTTACTCCCTCATTGCGGATTCTGGCAAAAAGCGGTTGTGATTCTCCAAATGATTCCTTTATCTCCTCAAGGCCTGACCTTTGAAGCTCATGCTCAAACTGTTTCCACAGGGGATCCCAGGCACCTCCCTGTATGGAAAAAGAGCAATAGGTAACAGCAGGCCCTTTGTCGAGCTCAGGAGTCACAAGGTGCATCATGACTCCGGTTTTATCGGCTTTCTGATCCAGCAACTGCCAGATCACCTCCTGCCAGGTGCCAGCAGGGCCTCCAGGGGCCGCGGGATGGAGGTTGATAATTGGAAGTTCCCGGCAGACCTCTGGGCTGACTACCCACATATAGCCTGCAAGTACCACCACCTGGGCCGGAAAACCCTTAACCTTATTGATAAGGACCTCTTTGTGATAGGCCTGTCTCCATGCCTCACGATCCTGTTTTCTAAGATCCGGGCGAAAACGCACTGCTGAAAGACTGACCACAGGGATACCATGGTCTGCAGCCCTTTTTATCAAACTGTCACTGAACTCGCTTTCGCCGGGTTCCCTTGAAGAAAATACATACGAGATCTCTCCGGGGATGATCCTATTGTTAATGGCGTTGTGAACAGTCTCAAACAGGTCAATGGCCGCTTGATCCCTACCCGTTGTCCACCAACCGAAACTCCACATATTTCCTCCTTTTTCAGGCCTCCAGCCTATCCAGCCAGCCTCTGCCAAAGGCCGACAGAGAAAAGGCGGCAAGCCGTACACCAGACCTGAGACATTCACGGGCCGGTGCCCCTTGAAGCATGGCGTTCAAAAAACCTGCATTAAATGCATCTCCCGCACCGGTGTTGTCAACTATTTTTAAGACCTTTTCAGCCGGAATTGTCACAGATACCTCATGACTATAGATAACTGCGCCCCTTGGACCCTGTTTGCATACTATGGCAGCCCCCCCTGTGTCTTTGAACAGGTTCAAGCCCACAGAGGCATTATGACCTGTCCGGTTCTCACTCAGCAGGGGATAAATGGCCTCAAGTCCAGCCTTGCCTGCCATGCCTGTCATTATCTTTACTTCCTCTTCCGTGATAAAAAGTATATCCGTCCTTTTGAGAATGCCTGACAGGGCCTCAATGCCCCTAGCTGCGTAAAGCTCACCTGGATCAAAGGAAAGGACCTGCTCCGGCTTAAGGGCATTGGCCAGCTCTTTCTGGGTGGAGATGCCGCGAGACTGAACCAGGGAGCTGAAATGGAGTGCTTTTGTATTTAACACGCTTTTCAGAATTGCAGAATCCGGAAATTCCACCTCACGGTCATGGGGCGCAACAAACATGGCCCTGTCCCGCTGCGCCTTCTCTATTATAATGACACAGATTGCACTCCTGCCGACCTGCTTCACAAGGGAAGAATCCACACCCTTCATAGAGCTCAGTATGAAACTCCCAGCCTCGTCTTTACCTGCTGTACCGATGAATCCGGCCCTGTGACCTAGACGGCTGAGAGCACATATGGTATTGGCAGAAGAGCCGCCTCCGCTTTTGGCCATGAGAGTCCTCTGGCTATGGAGAAAATCCATAAGGGCTTCTGCCGTTTCGTGATCTCCTGATATCTCATGCCCGGGATGGAGGTCAAAGCCTGCTGACCGCACATCCTCAAGGTTATCCACTTCATAGACAAGATCGAGATTGAGTGCCCCTGATCCCAAAAAGTCGATCATGTTGTCAATCACCTCTTCTCGTTTTCTGCCGGACCTTGATCATTACAGACCTCGTTAAGTGGTTGAGTAGTTAATTAGTTAATTGGTTATTATTGTTTGAATTTATATCGTTTGCACAAAAATTAGACACTTGATGTAGTTGAAGGTCTAATATACTGATTTAACATGCTTATTTTTCGACTCAACGGCTCAACTATTTGACGATCTCTGCATGAACAAGTTCAGGTGCTTGAAGCGTCCTTGACGACCTTTCTACAGGCGACACCGGCGGAATTTCCTTTTTTGATGCAGCGCCAAGCTCCGTAAAGCGACGGGCTGCTGGAAGTATTCGACTCTCTAAAGAACCTGCGGCCCTGTTATAAGTCTCTACGGCTCGATCCAGTCCCTTACCCACTCCGGAAAAATGGTCGGCAAAGACACTCAGGCGTTCATAGAGCTCGCGCCCGATTTTGCTTATTGCCTGGGCGCTTTCGGCAATTTTCTCCTGTCTCCATCCGTATGCCACAGCACGAAGCAAGGCAATCAGCGTGGTCGGTGTCGCAAGGATTACGCAATCTTTTACTCCTTTTTCGATTAACCCTGGGTCCTGTTCCAGGGCCGCACTGAAGAAGTTTTCTCCGGGTAAAAACATGACAACAAACTCAGGGGTCGGCTCAAACTGCTGCCAGTACGCCTTTGAACTCAATTTTCTCATGTGTTCATGTACCTGACGTGCGTGGTCCTTGAGGTGTTCGAGTCTCGATCCGTCATCTTTGGCCTCCATGGCCTCCAGGTATGCCTGGAGCGGGGCCTTGGCATCAACCACCACATTTTTTCCGCCCGGCAATCTGACTATCAGGTCAGGCCTGATATGTCCGTCATCGGTTGTTACTGTTTTTTGTTCAACAAAATCACAGTGGGGCAACATGCCGGCAATTTCAATGACCCTCTTGAGCTGGATTTCACCCCAACGACCGCGTACCGATGGAGCACGCAGGGCCTTAACCAGATTTCCTGTCTCTGACTGAAGTTTCTCCTGTGTGGTAATCAGGGACTTTACCTGCTCAGAAAGACCGCCATAGGCCTCTTTTCGCGCCTTTTCTATCTCCTGTATCTGGTAGTCAACTTTTACCAGAGATTCCCTGACAGGTAAAACAAGGTTTTCTACTGCCTTTTGCCGTTGCTTCAGGTCGCCCTGGGCCTCAATCTGGAATTTCTCCAAAGTGGTCTTTGCGAGCTCAAGAAATGACTGGTTGTTGCTCTTAAGGGCCTCGGCGGAAAGGGCCTTAAAGGCATCAGCCAGGCTTGTCTGGGCACTGTTTAACAGATCCAGCTTCTCTTGAATGGATTTTCTTTCATCTGCAATACGGGTCTCTAATTCTGATAATTGCGTCTTAAGTTGGGTGTTTTCTCCCTGAAGCTGGGAAATTCCGGCTTCTTTGGCATTCAATGATTCCTTTAGTTCAGGAATGCGGGAATTCCTCTCCTCGGCAGCCGATCGTCTCTCAGACTCGGCCTGAATTTGACTTCGAAGGTCCCTTGTCTCATCATTTGCCTTTTCAAGGGCGACTCCAAGGTCCTGGATCTGCCTGTCTCTTGCAAGGAGCTTTTCATTTAGGGCAACACGCTCAGATTCGCCTTCCAACCTTAATTGTCTCCGAGCCTGTGTAATTTTGGCACGATGGAAAAGCCAAAAAACTCCAGCCCCTGAAACAATGCCGGTAATGAATATTAAAACCGGAATAATGTTTTCCATCAGTCTAACTCCAGGCCGGTTATAAAGGAGCCTTTTGCAAAAGGCTCATCCTTAGCTTTAGGCACTTCAAACTCAATTAACTTGAAAAATTCGGCCACAAAAAACACGAAATTTAGAACTAAGGTACTACAATATTTCCATAATAAAAAAGGGAGGTGCTGAATCCAGCACCTCCCCTTTATAGGTTTCGGTTAAAGCAAGCCTCAACAGCTACTACATAGCTGTACCGGAAGCAGCCTTCTGCATCTTGATCTCGACCTTTTCTGTCAGGCCTTCGTAGTACTCACGGAGGATGTCGAGAACCTCGTTGCGGCCGAAGTGATCCGGAATGTCTGAACCATCGGAGAGCATCTTGCGCAGCTTGGTCCCACTCAAGATAACGCGGTCGTCCTTGCCATGCGGGCAGGTGCGCATGCTGGCCATGCCGTCGCACTTAAAGCAGTAGAAGGTCCAGTCGATCTTTAAGGGCTCGCAGAGTAGTCTTTTACCTGGATCATCGGGCTTAGGCATTTTATCAAAAATGTCCTGGGCCTCGAACATCCCGTAGAAGTCGCCCACACCGGCGTGGTCGCGGCCGATGATCATTCTGCTCACGCCGTAATTCTGGCGGAAGGTGGAGTGGAGCAGGGCCTCACGAGGACCGGCATAACGCATATCCAGCGGGTAGCCGGCCTGGACCACATTATCTGCGACAAAATACCCCTTGACCAAGGTATCAATACATTTTACGCGTACATTGGCCGGAATATCACCTGGTTTCAGGTTCCCGATCAGGGAATGGATGATAACGCCGTCACATACCTCAACTGCGATTTTGCACAGATACTCATGCGAACGATGCATGGGGTTTCTGAGCTGCAGAGCGGCAATCTTGCTCCAGCCTTTTTTCTCAAATATTTCGCGGACCTGAGCCGGCCGGAGATAAATGTCTTTATATTCGGTCGGATATTCACCCTCGGAAAGAACCTTGACAGGACCGGCCAAGCATATTGCCTTGCGTGCCATAACCATTTGCACGCCCGGATGATCCTCAAGGGCGGTCTTCAAGAAGTCACCTTGGCTGTCCTCGCCCTCGCCCTTATAGACCAGCTCTGATTCCCATTTCTTGTCTTCCTCGGTCATCTCAAACTTTTCATTGACCTTCATTGTGGCGTAAATCTCACCTTCCCTCTCCAAGGTAATCTCGTCGCCAACATTAATTTCGTCTGCATCGGCCTTGGAAGCAGTGAGCATTACCGGGACCGGCCAAAACGTACCGTCGGAAAGAAGCATTTTTTCACAAACTCCCTTCCAGTCAGCCTGGGTCATGAAACCATCCAAGGGACTGAACCCGCCGATACCCATCATAATCAGGTCGCCTTTTGCTTGGGCCGAGATTTGAATTTTCTTAAGCCCAGCGGCCTTTTGCTTTTCTGCATCTAAGTCCGAACCGGTAAGTAGACTGCAAACTAAACCCTTTCCTCCATGTGGTGGTACTAATGCCATTTGTTTTTGTCTCCTTTTATGTTATTTGTAAAAAATCAATATATCTTCACTAATTTCGGAGGATTAGCTATACAGCCTACCACCCCGTAATTCTCTCAACACTTGGAGTCTATAAAAAATCTAATCAAATGATACTGTAGTGTCAGGTAATCCCTCCAAAGCGAAGACACTGCAACATAGACTTTTTATTACAACTCCTCATTTTTGTCAAGAACAGAATGAATACAGATTCATGAAAACTGCCGTTTTGGGGCATCCTTCACTACAAGTCAAAAGTAGTTTACACTTTGTTGATCTTGTATTTTGGTGGCGAAATTTGAAATTTGAAATTTGAAAAAACACAAAGATGTAGATGCGTTACCTAATTTCAAATTTCGAATTTCCAGTTTCGACATCGGCATTCAATTCGATAATACACGCTTTTTCGAAAAAAGTGTAAACTGATAAATGAAGCGTTCCAATATCTTTCGTGCTTTCGTAATAAATAGATATCTTTGATTAAGGAATCTTTTTTCAAATGAGTCTTCTAACAGTCGTAAAGGCCTCGCTTTCATTT
>JAUXDR010000026.1 GCA_030618205.1 Deltaproteobacteria bacterium
CCAATGAAATGTTTACCCAGTGCAATGCTTTCAGCTTTCTATTGCTCCAGGGCCTTTTCTTTTTCTATTTTATCGGGGTAATCTGCGGATAGAATGAAGAAGCCTCGCGGTTCCGCCCTCTTGAGACGCCATAGCTAGGCGAAGGCGCTTGCCTTCATCTAGTACTTTCGGTACCATCTATTAGAAAGAGGCGCTATTATCAAACGCTTCTTAGTTTCGCCTTCTACTCCGGCATCGGAGTCAAGACCACCGAGGGAATGGGTGTGTAGAATATTATGATATCGGAGGAATGCGCCGATTCTGCTTATAGCCGCGCTTAATTGCTATCGGGATATAGCAAAAGGAATTCTCAAATGAAAAGCAACTCCCTTTCATTTCTTTTCGAATGAAAAATTACGAAATGGTAAATTACTTAATGTACCCAAAAATGAGGTCGCGTTAAAATGATCATTCGTCTAAAGGTCAAAGGCTTTAAGAATCTGGTGGATGTAGATGTCCGCTTTGGTCCGTTTACCTGTGTCGCTGGAGTCAACGGAGTGGGCAAGTCTAATCTTTTTGATGCAATCCGTTTTCTTAGTGCCCTGGCCAGCCGACCCCTAATCGAAGCTGCTCTTTCCGTACGGGCCGAAGGCGGCAGCGCATCAGATCTTCGAAGCCTTTTTCACCGTGTGGGTAATCATTATGCAAAGCGTATGTCCTTTGAAGTGGAAATGATCGTCCCCCAAGAAGCTGTGGATGATTTGGGACAAACAGGTAAAGCAACCAACACTATGCTACGATACTCTTTGGAACTTGGATATTGCGGTGACAAATATAACTCCACGTCACTTGGTTCTTTAGAAATTCTAAAAGAGGAGCTTTCCCATATAAAAAAAAGCGAGGCTGGGAAACACCTGCTTTTCAAGCACAGCAAAAAAGACTGGCGTGACACTATAGTTAGGGCTGGTCGCAGGGTTCCTTACTTTATTTCCACAGCGGATGGCGAGGATTCTCGGATTATAAAACTCCATCAGGATGGTGGGGGGAGTAGAGGTAAACCTCTGCCGCATTCCGCATCAAATCTTCCCCGAACAGTTTTATCTGCCGCTAATGCAGCCGAGAGCCCGACTGTACTCTGCGCCCGTCGGGAAATGGAATCCTGGCGCATTTTACAACTGGAACCTTCCGCCCTTCGGATGCCGGATGAAATTAATGCTCCTTCTCATCTAACGCTTAACGGAGGGCATCTCCCTGCGACTCTTTACCGTCTGGCCCAGGCCCCATTCGATAATATTGAAGAAGGTATGTCAAATAGAGACCCTGAATTCATTTTTACTAAGGTCGCCAATCGGTTAAGCACTCTGATTGGTGATGTTAGGAGGGTTTGGGTAGACCGAGACGATAAGCGAGAGATTTTGACACTTCAAGTTACCGGAAGTGACGAAACTGATCATCCGGCCCGCTCATTGTCTGATGGTACACTCCGTTTCTTGGCCCTCTCTGTACTTGAACTGGATGTTACAGCCAAGGGCCTGATTTGTTTGGAAGAACCGGAAAATGGAATACATCCAGAACGTATTCCGGCCATGCTATCCCTACTACAAGATATTGCGACAGACCCTGATGAACCTGTTGATGAAACTAACCCTCTACGCCAGGTAATCGTTAATACGCATTCTCCGGTGGTAGTCAGCGAAGTGCCTGACGATAGTTTGCTGGTAGCTGAACTAAAGGAAGATATCCAAGATGACCGACGATTCAAAAAAGTCAGTTTCTGTTGCCTTTCAGATACATGGCGGACCAAAGCCCAAGAAAAAACACCTATTGTCTCTAAGGGAAAACTTCTAGTTTATCTCAATCCCGCCTCACCTTACAGAAGCAAGAAAAAGCGACATACCAGGCGTGTGGTAGACCGCGGTGACCTTCAGATGTTGCTTCCTTTTTGGAAACACGTTGATGGATGAAATTCGTTATACCTTAATTTCAGCTGGCTCCTCTGATCGTGCTTTGCTTCCCATCCTCACTTGGGTCTTGCGGGAAAAGGGCGACGTAAGTCTGGTTCAACCTGAATGGGCTGATTTGCGCCGTTTGCCCAAGCCCCCGCTAAGTCTCCACGAACAAATTTTAAGCGCAATAGATCTCTTTCCGTGCGATTTACTCTTTATACACAGGGATGCTGAAAGAGAAAATCCCGAGAGACGTTACAAAGAAATCCGCAATGCGCTCCACGAAGCGACCAAACGGGGATTTCAGGCACCGGTTGTCTGTGTAGTGCCTGTGCGAATGACAGAAGCTTGGTTGCTTTTCGACGAACCTGCAATCAGGCTTGCTGCTGGTAATCCCAACGGGAAAAATCCCTTGAATGTCCCTGACCTATCTGTAATTGAGCAAATCCCCGATCCCAAGGATGTCCTATTTAACGTTTTGCGTAAAGCCAGCGGGCTTACAGGCAGGCGTTTGAAGAGGTTTAATATGGCTGAATGCCGCATTCGGGTCACCGATTTGGTTTCTGATTTTTCACCGTTGCGGAAACTAAGCGCGTTTAAAAGGCTCGAAAGAGATGTCTCGAAGCTAAAGCAAAACGGCTGGATTCTTGAAACTGACGGTCAAACTGCATAAACGTATAGATTCAAGACGGACATTTTAATATGTTTGACAAACAGATGAATTCCGCAAGTCCAAATACGGTTTTTAGTAAGGGAAGTAGCTGATATGGACAAAATAGAACTTTTAGAACTTATCAATAAAGGCGAATCCAGCTTATTCTTTTCGGCAAAAAGGATAGGATAAAAAGATTAATCCCCCAAAGCGGTATTACAGCAGTGGAATACGATGCGCCTGATGCTGATGTGGCGGGCCGTTATCGCAAGGAGATTAACGGGCCATTGCTTTCGTTACGTGAAAATTCGGGAATTGTTACTGAAGAAGGAATAATTGACCAGGCGGTAAATTTTGTTTTAAGGGTAAGGTCAAAAGAAAAAATTGAGGGTACAAGACGCGTTACTGAATATGCTTATCCTCCTGAGGTTTTACGTGAAGCTGTTGTCAATGCGGTTGCACACAGAGACTATACAATCGGCGGAACGAATATCGGAATCTGGCTCTATCCCGACCGGTTGGAAATCGATAGTCCCGGAAATCTTCCAAATACGATCACCATCGAACGGATGAAAAGCGGCGCCCGCTATCACCGCAATCAAATGATTGTCGATTATTTACGCGACATGGAATATATCGAGGGCAGCGGCAGGGGAGTATCGCGCAAAATCATCCGCGGCATGATCGAGCATAATGGCAAAGAGCCTGCGTTTGAGCTAAGGGGCGAAGCTTTAAGAGTTACTTTGTATGCCTAAAATAGGGGTGCGTAATCTGCGGATCAGAGATTCCTGGCCACATCCTTTGCAAAATAAGTAATTATGACATCGGCCCCTGCCCTGCGGATGCTGAGAAGTGACTCCTCCACGACCCTGGCCTCATCCAGCCAGCCCTTGGAAGACGCAGCCTTTATCATTGAGTACTCACCGCTTACCTGATAGGCGGCAATTGGAAGGGTGAACTCCTGCCTCAGAAGATGGATTATGTCGAGGTATGGCATGGCAGGCTTCACCATGAGGATGTCAGCCCCTTCTTCAAGGTCCAGCATGGCCTCCCGCATGGCTTCCCTGGCATTTGCAGGGTCCATCTGGTATGAGCGACGATCTCCGGATTTAGGGGCGCACTCTGTTGCTTCACGGAAGGGTCCGTAGAATGATGAAGCATACTTTACGGCATAGGACAGAATAGGGACCTGGTCAAAGCCATGCTCGTCAAGTGCCTCCCTTATTGCTCCTACACGGCCGTCCATCATATCGGAAGGCGCTACAATGTCCGCCCCTGCCCTGGCGTGGGAAAGAGCAACCTTTGCCAGCAGCTCCAGGGTTGCATCATTATCTATCCGGCCATTTGAGAGCACGCCACAGTGCCCGTGTGAAGTGTACTCGCAAAGGCACACGTCAGTCACAACAAGGAGATCAGGCACTGACTTCTTTATGGCGGATATGGCCCTTTGCACCACACCGCTCTTTATCCAGGCATGAGAACCCCTTGGGTCCTTTTTTTCAGGAAGGCCGAATAAAAGGACTGCATTAATTCCCAGATCAAAGACCTCCTTGGCCTCTTTTACTATGGCATCCACAGAAAACTGATAGCAGCCGGGCATGGCATCAATAGGCTGCTTAATGCCTTTGCCATGTATAATGAAAAGGGGATAGATAAGGTGTTTCGGGCTCAAGGTGGTCTCACGGATCAGCGCGCGCAGAGATTCCGTGCGACGCAACCTGCGGGGACGATATTCCGGGTACATCATGGCAACCAATCCTCCAGCCTTTGAAGCAGATCATTTGTAGTAAAAGGCTCCTCAATAAAGCCGCTGCAGCCGGCATCGTGGAAACGTTCCCTCTCCGAAGAAGAGGCCACCGCACATATAAGCACTACCGGTATATCATCGGTCTCAGGGGACTGCTTGAGAAGCACACTCATGGACAAGGCATCAAGTATGGGGACATCCTTACGTATGATCACCAGATCAGGCAACTCGGCCTTTGCCAGATCAAGACCTTCCTGGCCGTCCTCAGCAAGAAGCAGTTTGAGCCCGGTTTGGTTCGCCAGTTTACGGACCGTCTCAATAACTGACTCGTTATAATCCACAAGGAGTATGGTCTGGCCTTCTTTCACCTGATTACTCTCTACAAAGAGGGTTAATAGCACGTACGAATAAGTCTATTTATGTAGAGCTCCGGGTTATCCACTGCTTCAGCCGAAATATTAAAAACGTCCTGCGCAGTCTTTTCCCTTATAAGAGTAAGACCATATTCAAGAATATTACACAATCTCTCGCACTGGACATAGAGATTGGAAGAATCATCCAGACAACTATACAGCAACCTGTCCACTGCGTCTTCCTCTAAATTAATCCTCAGGCCGCAACGGTTAAAGAAAGAGTCCTCGTAATTCTTTATCTGCTCTATCCATGATTGCACCCTCTCACCGGCCTCCCTGAAGTCCAAATCTTCTTTCAGAGATAGCTGGGCTACGAGGTCCAACCTATTAGGTGTAAGCTTCAGCTTAGAGCCTTCCCACCGGGGTAACTCTTCCTGCTCAAGGCGAGTAATCAGTATCTGTTTTTCCTCAGCAAGCATGGCCTGATACCTTCTCAGCCTCGCCTCGTCTTTTAAATTCTCTAAAAGCTTTTGGAGCTCTCCCGCCGGATCATTAACTATATTACTGGTCACTACCAAAAAAGACACGCTAATTGAGGGCAGTTTCTTTTCAAAGGGCAGCAATACCCTTTCCGCCACGCTCACAAGTGCCCTTGCCCCTGTATGTTCCTGATAGGCCTGACGGGCAAGGATTCTCAGGGCATCTTCTTCGAATTTAAGGTCTATTCCATAGGCCCTGAAGTCCTGCTTCTTGCTCATGATAATCGGGTTGTTCGGATTACACAGTATCTCAAACAGATCCTGCTCAGAGAGCTCTTCCAGAATGGAAACAACAGGAATCCTCCCAACGAACTCAGATTCAAAGCCGTATTCAACAAGGTCCTGTGGCTTCACGTGCCGTAGCCACTCCATCTCATCCTGGGTATCGATCTCTGCGCCGAAGCCTATACTCTTCTTCCTGAGCCTGTCCTTTATTATGTCGCTAAGGCCCCCAAAAGCGCCACTCACTATGAATAATATGCTGCGCGTATTGAGACTCTGTTTCTCTCTTTTTCCAGTCTTGCGGTATCTTTCTATGGCCTGTATCTGGGAAATAGGGTCATGTGGGACCCGTATGTCCACCTCGGTCTCCTCAAGGGGTTTTAACAAGGCCCTTTGGACCCCGGCCCTGGAAACATCCGGTCCGCTTATGTGGTGAGAAGACGCGATTTTGTCAATTTCATCTATATAAACAATCCCGTACTGTGCCCTTTCAAGGTCACCATCCGCTTCCTGCACCAGGTCACGGACCAGGTCTTCTATGTCTCCTCCCACATAACCTGTCTCACTGAACTTTGTGGCATCGCCTTTCACGAAAGGTACGCCCAGTTTCGCCGCTATCAGCTTGATAAGATACGTCTTTCCAACTCCGGTAGGACCTATGAGGATTATATTATTCTTTATGCTTCCAATCGAATGGGGATCTTTTCCTTTTTTTTGAAGATATGTAATCTTGTTAAAGTGAGTACATATCTTTGTTGCCAGAACGGCCTTTGCCATATCCTGCCTGACCACATATCTGTTCAAGTAGGCCTCAAGCTCCTCCGGCTTGAGATTAAAGCTTATTTTTGGGCCCTTCTCAGAATCAGTCCCTTCTTTCTGGTCGATGCTATCAGGCTTTACTTGCCAAGGAAAGGCCATCTGGGACACTACCCGTATTCTGCCCCCATACCTTTTGGAAAGATAATCACTTATCTCCTTTTCCAGGTCTTTTTGTGAAGGCAAATTCACAGTCCTGTCAGGCTTCTCATTGGTGATATCAGGAAGTCCTGTGCTCGGATCCTTCAAAGCGTTTTTCTTATCATCTTTCTTTTGCATATACATACTTTATAGCAGAAACAAGCTCTAAGCTCAATCCCCGCTCGTCAACATCCATGTCTTTGCATACTATCGGCCTATATGATAGTTTTAAGAAATGTTGAACTGTGAATGATGAATTTTGCATTTTGCATTGTGGAATAAGATTAATATATTTGTACCTTAATTCAACACTCATAATTCAACATTCAAAATTTAAATTAGGTGGGAGAAAAAAGCAATGAGTGAAAAAATCGTAATTGTAGGCGCAGTCGCAGCAGGCCCAAAGGCTGCCTGCCGGGCCAGACGGCTCATGCCTGATGCTAAAATTACCGTAGTGGACCAGGATGATCTGATTTCCTATGGGGGTTGCGGAATACCCTATTTTGTTTCCGGCGATGTAGCAGATGAAAAAGAACTCCGCTCAACCACCTTCAATATGGTCAGAGACTCTTATTACTTCAAGCAGGCAAAGGGTTTTGAAGTACGGACCATGACAAAGGCTTTATCTATTGACCTGAAACAAAAACTTCTCCATGTTGAGGACATCCGCACCACGGAAAAGGACTCCATACCATATGACAAACTGATGTTGGCCACGGGAAGCAGGCCGAACGTACTTCCCATACCTGGAAATGACCTTGATGGCATCTTTACCATCAGCAGCCTGCATAAGGCCATAGCCATAAAGGACTGCCTTTCAAAAGGCCAGGTAGGCAAAGCAGTTGTAATCGGAGGCGGTGCCATCGGGATCGAAATGGCCGAGGCCATGGCTGATCTCTGGGGCGTAGAAACAACTATTGTTGAGTTCATGCCTCAGATACTGCCCAGGATTGTGGACCAAACCCTCGCTTCCATGGTTGAACAGCACCTGAAGAAGAATGGTGTCACTGTATATACACAGGAAACCGCACAGAAATTCGAGGGAGACGACCAGGGAAAGATATGTAAGGTTATTACCGACAAGAGGGAAATTGAGGCAGATCTTGTAATAATGGCCGTGGGTGTCAGGCCCAGGGGAGAGCTTGCAAGGGATGCGGGCTTGTTGGTCTCTTCACAGGGCGGGATAGTAGTAAACCAAAGGATGCAGACATCAGATCCCAGCATTTACGCTGCCGGCGACTGCGTTGAGACCTACAACCTAATCAGCGGGAAAAAGGCCTATGCGCCAATGGGCTCTATAGCAAATCGCCAGGGACGGGTGGTGGCTGACAATCTGGCAGGTATCCCCAGCACCTTTGACGGGGTAGTCGGGAGCTTTATCATGAAGGTCTTTGACCTCTCTGTCGGCGCTACGGGTCTCAGCCTCGATGTGGCCAAAGCAGAGGGCTTTGACGCTATAGGCGCCTTTTGCTCACAGTATGATCGCGCCCATTTTTTCCCAAACAAGGAGAATATGTTCCTCAACATGGTCGTCAACAGGACTGACAAAAGGGTTCTGGGGCTCCAGGGAATGGGTGCCATGGGAGATGGGCTAATGGCCAGGATCAACGCCGCAGCCGGATTGTTAGAGAGGAAAGCTGTCATCAGCGACTTCAGTAACCTGGAGCTGCCGTATGCCCCACCCTTCTCCACGGCTGTTGATATTCTGAATGCCACTGCCAACGTGGCTGACAACACGGTCTCCGGCCGGTTCAGGGCCATTGATGTAGAGGACTTTGTCGCCTGGCTGAACGGGGAGGAAAGTCACCCTGACTGGTTGGCCATTGACCTCCGCCATCCAGCCGAGGCGGCACCCTTCATTGAAAAATTTCAAGACCGCTGGAGACTCGTGCTCTATGATAAGTTCCGGAACGAATACGAACAGCTACCAAAAGATAAGATGCTCATACTCATATGTAATGCCGGTGCCAAGGCCTATGAAGTCCAGTGCTTTCTTGATAGCGTCAACATGAAAAACACGGTTGTGCTGCCGGGCGGCCTCAATGTAATACGTAATTTAGGGGTCGATTGGTGGCCAAGCTAATGTTAAAGGAGAACTCAAAAATGTCCATTCTTAGTTATCTGACTCTATTACTAACGCCCCTCTTTTTCCTGGTCCAGGCCCAAGACTGCCTTGCGTCTGCCTGTCCTTCCAAGGAGGCCATACA
>JAUXDR010000162.1 GCA_030618205.1 Deltaproteobacteria bacterium
GTCTGCAACAGCCCCTTCCTCTCTTGAAGGACTGTCTATCAAGACAAGTTGCCTGAAGGTATCAGCCAGGCGATCGCGATTAATTTTTAAGCGCATCGTGTCCTTCCTTATCTGCCCAAGGCCGGGGACCGATGGCAATATCCAGCACCTCGTCCATGTGACGAACCGGTTTGAAATCGAGCTGTCTGCGGATATTTGCCGGTATCTCTTCCAGGTCCATCAGGTTTTGCTCGGGAATTATAACAGTGTAGATGCCGGCCCTCAGTGCCGCCAGGGCCTTTTCCTTGATTCCTCCGATAGAAAGAATCCGGCCACGCAAGGTTATCTCCCCTGTCATGACCACATCCTTATTGACCGGCTTATGCACCAGGGCAGAGACAAGAGCTGTAGTAAGGGTTATGCCTGCGGAAGGGCCGTCCTTGGGTATGGCCCCGGCCGGCACATGGATGTGTATGTCCTTTTCCTCAAAGACATCCGGGTCAATACCAAGCTCTTCGGCCCTGGATCTCGCGTAACTTAAAGCAGCCTGGGCTGACTCCTTCATGACCTCGCCCATGAGTCCTGTCAGGGTAAGTTTCCCACTCCCCTTCATGATGCTGGCCTCGACTCGAAGGATTTCTCCTCCAAAAGGAGTCCACGCAAGACCTGTTACAACCCCTACCTGGCTCTCTTCCTGTTCCAGATCTGTCTCATACTTCTGGATACCAAGATAGTGTTTAATATTGGCACTGGTGATTTTAAAAGTCCCCTTCTCTCCCTCGGCAATCCGTCTTGCCGTCTTTCTGCAAATTGCGCCGATCTGCCTCTCAAGTTCCCGGAGTCCTGCCTCCTGGGTATAATCTGAAATTATCCTTATGAGCGTGGCATCTGAGATCTTCAGGACCTTTTCCGAAAGCCCGTGTTCTTTGAGCTGTCTGGGTATTAGGTATTTCTTTGCAATGGCCTTTTTCTCTTCACTGGTATAGCCGGATAGCTGGATCACCTCCAGTCGATCAAAAAGGGCAGAAGGAATAGAATCAGATGCATTGGCAGTAAGGATAAATAACACCTTTGAAAGATCAAAGGGCAGATCCAGGTAATGATCAGTGAATGTATTGTTCTGCTCAGGGTCGAGGACCTCTAGAAGGGCGGCAGCCGGGTCCCCTCGAAAGTCAGCTCCGATTTTGTCCACCTCATCCATCATAAAGACAGGATTGTTACTTCCGGCCCTTTTAAGTCCCTGGATGATTCTTCCCGGCAGGGCGCCGATATATGTCCTGCGGTGACCCCGAATCTCCGCCTCATCCCTTACACCACCCAGAGATATCCTGATAAACTTTTTCCCAATGGTTCGGGCTACAGAACGGCCCAGAGATGTCTTGCCAACCCCTGGTGGACCTATAAAGCACAGAATCGGCCCCTTTGCAGAAGGGTTGAGTTTTCTGACAGCGATGTATTCAACTATGCGCTCCTTAACCTTTTCCAGGTCATAGTGATCCTCATCCAGGATCTTCTGTGCCCTGCGCACGTCCAGCTTGTCCTTTGTGTACTTTGACCATGGGACCTCAACCAACCAGTCGATGTATGTCCTTACCATAGACGCCTCAGACGCTTCGGGATGCATAGACTCAAGCCTCTGGATTTGTTTAAGGGTTTCTTTCTCAGCCTCCTTGGGCATTCTGGCCTTGCGGACCTTTTTTCTCAGCTCTGCCAATTCTTCAGATTTTTCGTCGATTTCGCCTAGCTCACGTCTTATGGCCATCAACTGCTCCCGGAGAAAATATTCTCTCTGGGTCTTGGTCATTTCCTCCTTGGCCTCGGACTGGATTTTGGCCTGCACGGTGGAGACCTCAAGCTCCCTAGTGAGCAGGTTATTTACTTCCTGTAAACGCGCCAAGGGATCTGTCATTTCAAGCAAACGCTGTGCCTCAGCGGATTTTAAGTTAAGATTGGATGCCACGATATCTGCCAGTCTGCCTGGTTCCTCAACACCACTTAAAATGGCTCCCATCTCAGGAGTAAAGACACCTTTAAGATTGAACAGTTTTTCTGCCTGATCTCTTACATTTCGAATAAGGGCCTCTACCTTTACGGATATCTCGGCAGGTTCTTCTTCCTTGACAGTCTCTATGCGGACTTTAAAGCAAGGTTTGTCCTGCAAGAATTCCTGAATAGTCCCTTTTACAAGGGCCTGACCAAGGACTTTGAGACGCCCGTCAGGAAGCTGAAGGGTCCTCATTATCATGGCCACAACGCCGGTCTTATATAATCCATCCTTGGATGGATTCTCTTCTGAGGCGTCCTTCTGTGTAACCAGAAAAATCATCCTGTCAGAGGCCAAGGCCTCGTTTATTGCGGCCACAGAGGCTTCTCTCCCAATGAAAAGGGGAATAATCATTGAAGGAAAGACTATCACGTCCCTTACCGGCATCAGAGGGAGCTCTTTAGGTATTTCTATAGGCTCCTGGTCATCTATCTCAAGCAAATTTGTAATAGTATCTTCTATATCCATTTTGACTTGGTTACTCCCTTTTTATTTATATCTAAATTAAGCGGTTAGCCTTTAGCGGTTAGCTATTAGCTTAATGATTACAGGATGTTCTGTTATTACAAGCACCCATTGGGTGTTATTTCTAATTAACGTAATACCTTGATTTTTCAAAGCTAAACGCTAATGGCTAACAGCTAATCGCTCAATTCAGCTCATAAGGTGACACGCTATAAAATGATCCTTTGCAACTTCCGTCCAGAAAGGTCGTTCTACGCCGCACTTGTCTGTAGCCAGACTGCACCGGGGGAAAAAGGCGCATCCCTTTTGATATCTATCATTTTTATAATTATGTGTTAATCCATGATCCTTTTTTTTTGCCTCCATGCCCATCTTTGGATCCGGCACAGGAACAGCACTCAGAAGAAGCGATGTATAAGGATGATGGAAATTTGGTGATTTGGTGATTTGGTGATTTGGTGATTGCAGAAATGCATTTTTGGGCATCAATTCCATGAGCTGACCTTTGTACATAACAGCTACACGATGGCTTACAAACTGTATCACAGGAAGGTCATGTGAGATAAACAGGAAAGAGAGTTTATGTCTTTCCTGGAGGTCAAGGAGCAGATTTATGATCTGGGCCTGAATAGAGACATCAAGAGCAGATGTCGGCTCATCCGCAACTATCATCTTCGGGGTTGTGGCAAGGGCCCGGGCCAAACCAATACGCTGACGCTGGCCTCCACTGAACTCATGTGGATAGCGGCTCAGGATCTGTTCGTCCAGGCCGACTTCTTGCAGAAGTCCTGTCACACGCTCTTTATAATGGTTTTTATGGCACAGCCTGTGTATTTTCAAGGGTTCGCTCAGGATTTTAAAGACCGTCTTCTTGGGATTCAAGGAGGAAAAGGGGTCCTGGAAAACCATCTGTGCGTGACGCCGGAAATTTTGCAACCTGGTTTTATCAAAATCAGCAATGTCATATCCGGAAAAGAAAACCTGCCCGCTCGTAGGAGATTCAAGACCCAAGGCTATCTTAGCCAGTGTGGATTTACCGCAGCCGCTCTCTCCCACAAGTCCTAAAAT
>JAUXDR010000127.1 GCA_030618205.1 Deltaproteobacteria bacterium
CCGGGAAGCGGCCTTTGAGGTGACGGCAAAGCAGACTACCCCTGAGACAGGACGGTCAAGTCTATGAACTACTCCGAGAAAGACATTGCCAGGCTTGCTCCTGGTCTTTTTCAGATACATCTTGCCCCAGTCCAGCAGTGACATATCTTTACTGGAATCAGGGACGGTTGGAACACATGCGGGTTTTGAAAGTGCCAGGAGGTGGTTGTCCTCGTACAAGACCTTTACATGCCCTAATTGGATTTGTGATTGTTGACGGTTACACAACCTTTTTGCCTTTGTCCTGTTTCTTAACAAGTAACAAAGTAAAGTAAGAAGGCCTATCCCCTTCCCATGTCTCGATATCGCGGCTAATGCTCTCTCCGGGCAGGCCACATTTCCTGACTGCGACTGACTTATCAAGCAGATCCTCTTCACGGATTACCTCTAATATTTCCTTGAAATGACGGTAAACTTTTAAGACCACCAGATTATCAGCGACTCCCAACATCTGCTTGAGTTCCTGCCCGCCCCTTGCCCCGGAGACAATTGCCAGGGACTCTTCACCCTGAGCAAGAGGCACACCGGTCTTGGCTGCGGCTGCCTGGTATGAAGTTATGCCGGGTATAATTTCGGCCTCAATGCCGGGCTCAAGATATTCAATATGTCTTATAAGATAGGTAAAGGTTGAGTAAGTGGAAGGGTCGCCCAATGTTATAAAGGCAGCGTCAGCCGGACGCCTCAGCACATCAAGTACCTTCCTTGCATTCTCTGTCCATACATTTTCAAGTAGCTGTTTATCCCTGACCATCGGGAAATGTAAAGGGATGAGTTCTGCCCCGGGATTAAGATGAGGCTTGGCTATCTGTACTGCGAGGCTATCTTGCTGTTTGTTGGAGGTAGCTGCAAACACTGTTTTCATATCTTTCAGTCTTCGCACGGCCTTAATAGTCAAAAGTTCTGAATCTCCGGGCCCTACTCCAATGGCGCACAATTTTCCCAGGGCTTGTTTTTTTCTCTCGCCCGCTGAAATAGACACTGAGCCCATTAGCTGCCTTCCTCCTGCCCGCTGTGCAGGAAAGCTGCGAGTTGCTCAACTGCTTCCACAGACCTTGGACCTGGCCTTGAGAAGAGAAACTCCTCTACTACCAAGACCCGATCCCTCCTCACTGCCGGCAAGAGCCCAAAGTTCGGCCTTTTTGATAGGTCTGTTATGGTCCGGTTCATAGGGCCCTGCTGAATTATATACACATCCGGAGCATCGGACAAAAGGGCCTCAAAGCTGTATCTGACCAGTCGCTTGGGGACTTTGACTACATTTTCTCCCCCTGCCTTACTGATTATATCATTGACTATGTTCAAGCTGCCGGCTGATAGTAAATTGGGATAACTGACCTCAAAAAATATTTTGGGTCTGTAGGCAACTTGGGGATATTTTTTAGAAATGGAATCAAGTCTGTTGGTTATTTGTTCCACCATTTTCCCGGCATCTTTTTGCCTCCCTGATAGTATTCCTATTCGCTCTATTGTGGAAAAAAGACCGGAAAAGGAAACAGGGTTAAAGACAGCAACAGAAATTCCCCTCAGACGAAGTTGCTCAACAGTCAGCAAGGCTTCAGCGCGGCTGGATCCCTGAAGGACAAGGTCCGGCCTAAGTCCAAGTATCAGCTCCAGATTGGGCCTCATATGTGTCCCTACCCTGGGCTTGTTCCGGACTTCCTGTGGCCAATTATCTCTCTTGGTACACCCAACAAGCGAGGGTCCAAGACCAAGGGAACAGACGATTTCAGTCAGGCCGCCATAAAGAGTAATAATACGCTCGGCAGGCCTTTTCAGAATGACCTTATTGCCGAAGTCATCAGTAATGGAGACAGGCCCTGATTCTCCATGAGCCGAGGTCAGGGGCAAAAACACTACACACAAAATCAACAACAGAAACTGCAACTTAACCGATCGAGCCCCATATCGTAATCTGCATACATCTGCGTACATCTGCGGATTCAAAATCTTTTTACTCATTGCTGCGCGAGGACCGGGATAAGATGAGATCATTTGGATAGTCAATCAGCCTCCAGATCAATAATAAGGGAAGAGACAAAACGACCGTCAATTGGCACGTCTTTTGGTAAATCTTTCCATTCTTCGTAAAGTGTCATTAAAGACTCCTTCACAATTGAATCAAGCCTTTCGCGCGTAAGGCCTGCCTGCTCGGCAACAGGTTGCAAGGCCTCTACGCAATATTTGACTGTCTCTAATAGTGGTTCAGGCCCTGGAGAATTCTTTTCTTCACTGAATGAAGGAGTTGGGCTATCCGGGAACCATGTGCCTCTCAAGTAGTTGAGTTTCCCAACGGGTACAGGATAAAACTTCAACTTTCCACCTAATGTCTTTTGGGCAAGGGCGGTCAAAAGGGCTTGAGGTAAAATAAGCTCATTCGGATGGCTTAAGTTGGTTGAGGTCCATGGGATCTCCCTGGCCCAATTTCCACGTTGAGGTAAGATGCAAGCCATAAGGCGTGTCCATTCATCTGCGGTAGTTATAAAATTTTCCACAGCGATGAGTTCTGTCATGTCACAAAATGGGCGGTACTTGCTAAGGGCCGGGTCCCATAACAGGGGACGCTTAAATAATAGTCCCTTTAAGGCGTCTGCCCATGCTTCAGGCAAATGTAAGAAATCCTTGGATATACGGCCGGAGTCCACCAGACTGCGGGCCTTTGCAGCCAATCTCCCGGTCATGGTATTGGCAAGTCTTATTATATCTTCTAATACACCGAATTTCAGGACGTCCTTTGGGGACCTATGTTCTGTCTTCGCCGCAGCTTCCAAGCCCAGATTGAGAAAGGCCGCCACCTTGAAAAGGGAATTGCGCAGTGCATCAGGGTCATCGAGGTCAACCTCATCCACCATAAGGATCTTGTTTGCAGCGCCTACCCATTCCTGAACAATTCGTTCCATGACTCTTGTGCCTGACAGTTCTTCTATGGCAGTTCGAAGGACCGGATAATCTCCCATGTATAGAGTAGGCACAAAGGCCGGCAGCAGAATATCAAACCCTTTTTCTTCTTCAAAGTAGGCAATTTCAACTTTTCTGATATGATTACCATGCAGAGGGGCATAAATATCAAGCGCGTCATAATAATCCGGAAGGCCCCAATCTCCTATTCGGGAACGCCGGAGACGAAGGGATTTTTCCACGTTTTCCGCCTCAGTCTCTCCGAGAATGGTCTCCAATACATCCCTGTAGAGACCAGGCGACACCTCCAGCATCTTCATGAGAAAACGCCCCCAGATTGGCTGCAACGCCTCTTTTTTAAAAGACACGAAATACACATTATCCAAAGTAAACTGAGGAAGTTCGTCCTTTGCTTCCTGTATATCCATGTCATCAGGCCTCTTGTAGATCCGGATAAAGGGCCTCAAAATGGCAGGAAGAAGTGCCTCATCTTTTTTCATCAGCCAATGTAACCAGGATGCTATCGCCTCTTCGCCGATTTCAAAGAGGAGTAATATCCATGTTGCTATTTTCTCAGGCCTGAGTTCAGCCTTATGCCAAAAGTCCAGATCGAACACGAATTGTAACTGTTCCGCATTTGCTAAATTCAAAATATGAACAGCATCCTGAGGCCCAATTGCCTTAACAGTCCAGAATAATTCCTCAACCGGCAATCCTTGCACAAGAGCCCTGCTATCCTGAGAAAGAAGTATTATTTCCTGACGCCTCTCCCATGGAGTCATTAAGACCATAGATGCCTGTTCAGCAAGAGACAGCTCATTCATAAGTGCCTCGGCCTCAGCCTCGGGCAAGGTTAAAAGTGAACCAGGTTTAAGAATACTCAAGTCTTTATTCCTTCTTACCGATAGAATAGTAGTATGAACTCAATGACAATAATCACATTGGACAAGTCCCACAAGCAGGACTTTATTTTAAGGAAAAAATCATGGGGAATATCCAGTTTTTAGAAAGTTTTTTATATGGTTGCTTCCAAAACAGCAAGATCGGATATCTTGCAAAGGGTATTGTTCATAACTTAAACGGTCCTATACAGGTTCTCTCCATGCATATTGAAATGTTAAAAATGGATATTGCAAAAGATCTGGAGGCCACTGAATCTACCCTTGCCCTCAGCCTGCCGGATACTGCCGCCAACCAGTTGAAGGAGCTTGCGGA
>JAUXDR010000066.1 GCA_030618205.1 Deltaproteobacteria bacterium
GCGGCGGGATAGACTCTTCTGTAACCGCCGCTGTTGCTGCACAGGCCCTTGGCCCTGAAAATGTGCTGGGAGTCATAATGCCCTCTCCTTATACATCAGAAGTAAGTATTGAGGACGCAGAGGCCTTAGCCCGAAACCTGGAAATCCAGACCATTGCAATTACCATATCAGACATTTTTGATTCATATCTTAAGACCCTTGAGCCGGTTTTTTCCGGAAAAGAGCGGGATATTACTGAAGAGAACATACAGGCCAGGATCAGGGGCAACCTGCTCATGGCCATATCCAACAAATTCGGCCACCTGGTACTCTCTACGGGCAACAAGTCGGAACTTGCAGTTGGGTATTGCACACTCTATGGGGATTTGAGCGGGGGCTTTGCCCTTATCTCGGATTTGCCCAAGACCATGGTCTATAAAGTGGCTGAATATCTCAACTCAGAGGGAGAAATAATCCCCATGCGAGTGCTGACAAAGGCCCCTTCGGCAGAGCTAAGGCCAGGGCAGAAGGACCAGGACGATCTTCCACCCTATGACATCCTGGATGCAATACTCGAAAAATATCTGGAACAGAACACCTCACCTGACCGGATAATCGCAGAGGGTTTTAATCAGGAGACAGTATATAAAATTGTTCAGATGGTCGACCGTAGCGAATACAAACGTCATCAGGCCCCTATGGGCCCGAGGGTTACTACCAGGGCCTTTGGGTACGGTCGCAGGTATCCGGTTTGCCATGGATATGGGAGACAAGTAGAAATTAGAAATTAGGGAATTGTTTTGGAAAAAGGGATTTTTATATCGGAAATTCAGCCTGCTGCTTCCGTGGAGGGGCTTTTTTGTGTCAGCTCCAAGCGAATGCTTGAGACAAGGAATAAAGAACCCTATCTGGCCATTACTCTCACTGACCGGACCGGTGAGATTGAGGGCCGGGTCTGGGAAGGGGCTAAACAGCTTGACACATTGTTTGCTCAAGGAGATTACGTCCGGATAAGGGGAGAGGCCCAGAAATTCAGGGACATCACTCAGTTAAAGATCACTCACCTGGAATCAGTAGTGGATGATAGCGTGGATCCGGGCCTTTTTCTCCCTGTTGCTCAGGCCGACACTAATGAACTCTGGTCAGAGTTCAGGAAGTTCATCCGGGGGATCAAATCCGATGACTTAGCCTCTTTGTTAAATGGAATTTTCAAGGACCGGAAGATCAGCGAGGCGTTTAAACTGGCACCGGCAGCAAAGAGGATGCACCATGCCTATATCGGTGGACTGTTGGAGCATAGCGTCTCGGTGACGAGGCTGGCAAATTCCGTCTGCAAGCTATATCCCTACCTTGATCGGGACCTGCTGGTGTCAGCAGCCCTGATTCACGATATTGGGAAAATTGAAGAGTTCACCTTTTCCCGCCCTCCGATAGACTATTCAGACAGAGGCAGACTCCTGGGTCATATTGTATTGGGTATCTCTATTATTGACAGCTTTGTTGCAAGACTCGGCATAAAGGATTCCTCTCAGCAGATAGTCGCCCTGAAACACCTCGTACTCAGCCATCACGGTCAGAGGGAATTTGGCGCGCCCGTACTTCCTATGATGGAGGAGGCCATAGCACTAAATTATATAGATGATTTAGATGCCAAACTAAACTATCTTGGAAAGCTGAAAAAAGATATTTCCGGGCCGACTTATGGTTGGACTGAGTACCAGAGGCTCTTTGAGCGCTACTTCTACCTTCCAAGTCCCGACGAAGTAGTGGAGGACAAAGCCCGGAAAGAGACAATGGAAGATGTCGGCGCAGAAGACCGGGCAGATGCCCAACCCAGCCTGTGGTCCAAGTAAAAAATAGTGTAAACAGACAAGTGCCGGCTGATATTTCAGGACAAGAAAGGGCTATCCGGGTCTTTGGCCGTTTGATGAAAAAGGGCCTTTTGGCCCATGCCTATTTATTGGTGGGAGCTTCCGGAGCCGGTAAAGAGGCCCTGGCCTTTTCCATTGCGAAGCTGCTCCTGTGTGAAAAGCCGCATCTCGGAGAAGATCTTCCGAGCCCATGCGGCAGTTGCGCGGGGTGCATCAAGTTTGAGCACCAAACCCACCCTGATATTGAGATCCTGAAGCCTCAAGGGGCAATGATAAAATTGGACCAGATCCGTGATCTGCAAAGGGCCCTGTCCTTTTCCCCCCTGGATTCTCAACGTAGAGTATGCCTTATACTGGAGGCTCAAAAAATAAATCTTCCAGCTGCAAATGCCCTTCTGAAGACCCTGGAAGAGCCCCCTGGCGGGAACCACCTTATCCTTACGGCCACTTCGGTCAGGACCCTCCTGCCTACTATTGTATCCCGTTGCCAGGTGATACATTGTGAAGGCCTGTCAGTCAGCGCACTTATGGAGCGCATTAAAAAAGAGAGACTTTGCCCCTCCGGCTCAGCCCAATTTCTGGCCTGTTTTTCAGAAGGCAGCATCTCAAAGGCCAGAGATTTACTTGACCAGGACATTTTTTCAGTGCGGGAAGATTTGCTTGAATTTCTGAAAAGTAAGAGGGAAAAGGCGCTTTTCATGCTATTTGTCCTGTCAAAGCAAATTTCAAATAAACGGGAGAATATCCTCCTTGCTGTACAGGTAATCCGCACTTTTCTCAGGGATCTGATGATGCTTAAAGGGCTCCGGAGGAAAGATAGGAAAGAACCAAAGGAACTCGGTGTTCAGACACTTTTCAACCCTGACTACGAGAATGAGCTTCAGGCGATCTCTCATCGATTTAGCTCTCAGGACATGGCCGAGTATTGCCAATGGCTGGATAAAGTGGAATGGCTGCTGGATCGAAACATAAGCAGGGAGTTCCTGGCAGAGTCTGCTCTCATTTTCTGGATAAGGAAGCGCAGATAATTTCTTTCAACTTGCTCCTTCGCAAGCTTTTCCATGAGAGAGGAATTGAAGTACGAGGCGGATCTCCGTTAGCTGGATGCTAGTGGTTTTTCTTAATAAAACTACATACCTTTGGGCACCATCTTCAGATACGTGGGAATTTTAATGGGGGTTTCAGCCTGGGAGATACTAGCTCTCATTCTATCTTTTTTAAATAAAAGGATTGTACGTCCCAGGTCCTGAACTTCCTCAAAGAGTTCTATAAATGCTGAGCGGTCATGTTCTTTGATTATCTTTCTCAGGTCTTCTCCATATTGGCTAAATGTCTCAAGGATACTGTTCGTATATGGATTAGACATCTGAATGGTTGCATAGAGTTCAGGATCCTGATGATAGAGCCTGGCTACTATGTTCATCTGCTGTTCAAAACTTGGGGGTGCAAGTGCCAGTATCTGCTGAAGGTCCATTCCATGCTTATCTAGGGCTTTTCCCAGACAAAGAAGTATGAAATGATTTAGTGCCTGGGCACAGGCCATGGTGCGGTCGTGTTCTTCAGGCGAAACGACAGATGTCACGGCCCCATGTTGCCGGAGAAGTCCTTCCCACCAGCTAAACCACCTTTTGCCACGCCCCGGACATAGTGCCACCCTCTTGTCCTTAATGGAATCCTCCGCCGGCCCAAAAAGCGGATGGGTCCCTACCACCTCACAGCGTGCGTGTTCCAACATACACGTCACCTGCGACTGCTTAAGCGAACAGAGGTCTGTCATAAAGGAGCTTTCCGGAACCAGGGGGCCTAGTTTGGCCACTTCTTTCGGGAACACTCCCATGGGGAGGGAGAGTATGAGGACCCGGCACTTCCGGGCCAGATCCTCGGACGAGAGTTCTGTGTGTAAATCAGAGATGAGTACTGGAAATCCAGCGCCTTTTAAGAATTTGGCAAACCATCCCCCCATGCGTCCTAGCCCGCCTACAATTCCGACTGTTAGAGGGCTGGTGCCGGGGTCGATATCTGTATGTATCTGCGGTTTCACGGTTTTTTAGAAGAACTCAGGACCAAAGATCAGGTGTAAGGGCCCTTGCTCTAAGTATGTGGTCAGTGAGTACCAGACGTATCATGGCCTCGCACACAGGTACTATCCGGGGAATGGCCGAGGCATCATGTCGCCCTCCCACCTTGAGCTTAGCGGGTTTCTCAGACACTGTTATAGTGTCTTGTTCTTTAGATATAGACGGAATCGGCTTTACAGCGGCCCTTACAATCAGGTCATCACCATTTGAGATACCAGCCAGTATGCCTCCGGAGTTATTACTCAAAAAGCCCCCTGGGACTATGGGGTCGTTGTTCTCCGATCCCAATAGCTCCGCAGCCCGGAAGCCGGCCCCGATCTCTACGCCCTTTACCGCACCGATGGACATAAGTCCCTTGGCCAGCTCGGCATCAAGCTTGTCAAAGACCGGTTCTCCGAGACCGGGAGGCACTCCTGTTGCTAATACTTCTACAATTCCTCCAACCGAGTCACCTTTGGATCTCACTTCAGCTATTCGTTCTTCCATTTTTTCTGCTGCTTCAAGGTCAGGGCAAAAGAGCCTGTTTTGATTGACTGCATCAAGATCACGTTTTTGTGCCTTCACTTTGCCCAGAGCAACTGTATAAGCGATGACCGAAATGCCCACTGTATTTAAGAATACCTGGGCTACTGCGGCCGCAGCCACTCTTGCCGCGGTTTCTCTCCCAGAGGCCCGGCCTCCGCCCCTGTGGTCACGAATTCCGTACTTTTTCCAGTAGGTGTAGTCACCGTGACCAGGTCTGAATACGTCCCTAAGCTGGTCATATGCCTGGCTCCTGGCGTCCCGGTTTCTGATGATCAGTAATATGGGAGTACCTGTGGTCTGTCCTTCAAAGACACCAGAAAGGATTTCTACCAGATCAGGTTCCTTTCTCGGGCTTTCCGCAGCCCCCCCCTTCCCTGGTCGTCTCTTGTCCAGGGTCTCTTGAATGACTGCCTTATCCAGGACAAGACGTGGCGGGCACCCGTCTATAACTACACCCAGGGCAGGACCATGAGACTCTCCCCATGTGGTTATGCAGAAGTACTGTCCAAAGGTATTTCCTGGCATTTTCTTATCTAAACTCCTTCGCTAGTTAACTGGCGATTTTATTCTTACTTTTACCCGTGGTTCTGTAGCCTATCAAAAAGATTTTTTTTCTCAAGGGTTTTCTCTGTAGTCAGGGTTAAGCCATTTAATGGTATTTGAATGAAGGCGTTCATGTATTGGAATGATAGCACGAAGTTTTTATGTGTATTGTTTTTTGAAACCATTTTCTTGACCCATCCATTTTTTTGTAGTAACACCAAAATAGTGGCAATTATAGTCTATATGTTTATAGATTTGGTAATAAGTGGTTTATGCAGGCCGCATGCAAGGCCTTAAGGAGAAGAGGAAGAATTTTTCTATATTTGTTGCCTGATGGCTGAGGTGCTCAGTGGAAATTATATTCTTTTCTTGGAAATTTTTTCCAAAATAGTGTCCAAAATCCAGAAAAAATGGCAAAATATGAGAAGAAAAACTGGCATTCTTCTTGCAAATGTTCAAATATCAGATCTTGTGAAGATGCCGTTGAATATATTTGAGACGAAAGATCACATTTCAATAAGTGATTATGTTAAAAATATCACAGATGCAAAGTGAAGGTTTAAACGGTATTGATCATAAGTAATACGGCTAAAAATTGAACGTAGAAGGAGGATTTGAAATATGAAAAGAATTTTCCTGGCAATTTGTTTGCTACTTATTTTCAGTACGACAACAGCAAATGCTTATACGGTTTTTGTTGGCATAGATGATACATTTGATTTGACATCTGTATACGGTTTTAAATTTAATTTGTCAGGCATTACATCGGATCAATTAGACCTTACAATTTATTATCAAGGTGATGTCGTTGGGTTATGTGGAGGAAACGGAGTTGGAGCAGTCCCTGGGGCTTCTACGGGTCCCTGGTATATCAGTCCGCTGTCCTCTAACCCTGATAACGTTTATTTGGGACTTGATGGGGCTGTCTTAGCAGGGGGTAATCTAACTCCTCTAAACTCGGGAATAATTTTGTCTCTCACATCACAAGGAAATACTCCTTTTAGCCTCTATGATTTCATTTTGGGAGGTGTGAATTCTGATGATTTTAATATTATCGAGATTTCTGTAGAAGGCTGTATAGAAGGCGCTAAGGAGTATACCTTTGCAGCCGTCCCCATACCTGGCAGCTTGGTCCTTCTTGGCTCTGGCTTGATCGGCCTGATCGGTCTTGGCCGAAGACGGATGAGGAAGTAATAATACAGACATAAAACAGACAAGGGCCTTCCCAACGGAAGGCCTTTTTTTATTCTTACGGTCAGGATGGAGAAATATGCCCGTTGGTTTTGATGGCAAAGGACTGACCGTGAGGCGGGAGTGGTTGAAAAAACCGAATTGAACATAGCTAT
>JAUXDR010000030.1 GCA_030618205.1 Deltaproteobacteria bacterium
AAAAACTAAAGGCCAAATATCCGGTAAAGGTCAACAAAGATCTCCTCGCTGAGGATATGCCTGAGGATAAACCACAAGAAAGCACGGCCCCTCCGGAAAATTAGGGGAGCCTTTTGCAAGCCGCGATTTTTAGCTTGAGTTTTGCGAGCGGCTAAGGGGCCCTGTAGTTCAGGTGGCGACCAAAAATGGCTGCCTGAACTACGCCTGGATTATTGAATAATATACTTGCTTATGAGCCTTTCGAAATTCACCCTTTCTTGACACCTCTTTGACCAGTTCCTACCATACAATTCATGGATAAAGGACGCCGCAGACTAATATTCTCCGCTATCTATTGGATGGTCGGGCTCATTCTTATCTTCAGTCTGCCGAATCTGTGGATTCACATGCAGACAAGAGAGGTTTCCTATTCCCAGTTTAAGGAAATTTTAAGGGAAGGAAAAATTCTTGAAATCCGCATGGATCAGGAAGAAATCCGGGGGATACTTTACACAGGTCGTGCAGCCGGCCTTCAGAGACTACAGGCGAAGCTTCAGGAACCTGAGCAGGAAAAGATCATGGATAACGCCCCGTTGGGAAAGGAAAAACAGCTTTCCCTGCAGGAACTTTTTAGCCGGCTCCGGAAGCTGACTGACCAAAAAGGCGATCTAGTGCTCTTTCGTACCTTAAGAGTTGATGACCCCAAGCTTGTAGAAGAACTGGATGCCAAAGGGGTTGATTATTCAGGAGTGCAGAAGGGTATCCTTGGCCAGCTCTTCTGGGGTACAATCCTGCCGATACTTTTCTGGGTCGGGCTCTGGTTTTTGCTGATCAAGGGCATGGGAAGGCCCGGAGCAGGGCTTCTCTCGTTTGGCAAATCAAAGGCGAAGGTTGCCATGGAGAAAGATACCGGCGTACGGTTCGACGATGTAGCCGGATGCGATGAGTCCAAAGAAGAGCTGAAAGAAGTAGTGGAATTCCTGAAAGAGCCCAAAAAATTCGAGGAATTGGGGGCCAAGATACCCAAAGGGGTGCTTCTTCTGGGTCCGCCGGGGACAGGCAAGACCCTCCTTGCAAGGGCCCTGGCCGGCGAGGCGGAGGTCCCCTTTTACAGCATATCCGGCTCTGAATTCATTGAAATGTTTGTAGGCGTTGGGGCCGCCCGGGTAAGAGACCTCTTTGACCAGGCCAAGAAGAATACGCCCTGTATAATCTTCATTGACGAGCTTGACGCCATAGGAAAATTCCGTGGCGGCGGAATGCTGGGAGGCGGCCATGAGGAAAGGGAGCAGACCCTGAACCAGCTCCTTGTGGAGATGGACGGATTTGAGCCCAACCTGGGCGTAATCCTGCTTGCCGCAACCAACCGGCCAGAGGTCCTGGATCCGGCCCTCCTGCGTCCCGGCAGGTTCGATCGCCAGGTAATACTCGATGCCCCCGACATGAAGGGCAGGGAAGCGATACTCAAAGTCCACTCCCGTGGCAAACCCCTGGCCCCTGGCGTAGATCTTAAAAATATCGCCCTCAGGACCCCAGGGTTCTCCGGGGCCGATCTTGCAAATATCATGAATGAAGCAGCCCTTCTTGCAGCAAGGCATGGTTCAAAACAGATCACCCAGGCTTGCGTCGAAGAGGCAGTTGAAAAGGTATTCGCCGGCCCGGAACGAAAGAGCCGGCGTCTTGGAGAAAAGGAGCGCAAACGCGTGGCCTATCATGAGTCTGGCCATGCCCTTGTGGCATTTCATTGCCCCGATGCCCCGCCGGTCGCCAAGATATCTATCATACCAAGGGGAAAGGCAGCTCTTGGCTACACACTTCAGTTGCCTGAGGAAGAGCGGTTCCTTATGACCAAGAGCGAACTCCTGGACAAGATCTGTGTAGCCCTTGGGGGACGCGCCGCTGAGAAGATAATTATGGGAGAGGTGAGTTCCGGGGCACAGAATGACCTGGAAATGGCTACGGAAATAGCCAGAAGCATGATATGCCGCTTTGGAATGGACGAAAAGGTTGGACCAGTGGCCCTTTCCAGGGAAACCAGTCCCTTTCTGAGGGTACCTGGTTTCCCACAGACCACAGAACCTTTGAGCCCTGAACTTGCCTCAGAAGTGGACAAGCAGGTACGACAATTGTTGAGCGAGCAGGATGCCAGGGCTCAAAAAATCTTAGAAGAAAACCGGGACTCCCTTGAGAAGGTGGCAGAGCGCCTGCTCGTAGAAGAGATAATGAGCAAAGATGAATTCTGCAAAATCGCAGGAGGAATAGAAGAAAAACAGTAAGGATTACACTTTTTAGACAATTTTGAATTTTGAATGCTGAATTGTGGAAAAAAATTTAAAAGACATATACCTTAATTCAACATTCAACATTTAGCATTCAACATTTAATTGTGCGCCACAGATTGGGTTTTTTCAGCGGAATCAGTAAGGAGAAAAACAAAATGCACACAGAGAGCAATCTGAAAACATTTGCACAGTTCAACCTTATCAAAATGTTGGTAACAATACTGCTGATATTGGGTTGTGCTACAAACAGTTTTGCATCAAATATCGATGACCAGAACATAGCCCTGCTAGACAAGACTGCCAAGGCCTTTGCCGCTGTAGTTAAGAAGGCCATGCCGGCAGTGGTCTTTGTCCGGGTTGAAAAGACAGTGGAAAGAGGTGGCGCAGCATCGCCCTTTCAGCCTCAGGACCCCTCTGACTTCTTTAATGACCCGTTTTTTGAGCGTTTTTTCGGCCCCCACTTTCGACCAAAACAGAGAACGCCCAAAAAATTCCAACAGAGAGGGCAGGGATCAGGCTTTATTATCAACAAAGACGGCTACATCCTCATCAATAACCATATTGTGGGAGATGCTGACCTCATCAAGGTAAAGCTGGCTGACGGCAGGGAGTTTAAGGCCAAGGTGATAGGGACGGATCCACAATCCGATGTGGCAGTGATAAAGATAGACGCGACAGATCTGCCAGTACTACGCCTGGGCGACTCGGACAAGCTTGAGGTAGGAGAGTGGGTCATAGCCATAGGTAATCCCTTTGGTCTCAGCCAGACAGTCACTGTAGGCGTAGTCAGCGCCAAGGGCAGAAGCCGCATAGGCATCAACGACTACGAAGACTTTATACAGACCGATGCTGCCATAAACCCGGGGAATTCAGGCGGACCACTTGTTAACATCCACGGAGAGGCCATCGGTATGAACACTGCCATATTCTCCAGAAGTGGCGGTTATATGGGTATAGGTTTTGCCATACCGATAAACATGGCAAAGTCCATTGTGGATCAACTCCTGGAAAAAGGCAAAGTCACCAGGGGATGGCTCGGAGTGGTCATACAGGATATAGACGAGGAACTCGCTAAGTCCTTTGGCCTGAAAAAGACTGAGGGTGTGCTGGTGGCCGAAGTCTCGGAAGGCTCTCCTGCAGAAAAAGCAGGCCTGAAACAGGGTGATATCATACTCCGCCTGAACGGCAAAAAGGTTGACGACCTGGGGGAACTCAGAAACAAAATAGCCCTGACTTCACCAGGAACCAAGGTAAAAATAGACGTCTTGAGAGACAAAAAACTCAAGACTCTCCAGGTCACTATCGGTGAACAGCCTGTTGGCAAGACCATAGGGACGGCCCAGCACAAGATCCTGGGTAAACTCGGCCTTGCCGTGCAGGACCTGACCGCGGAGCTGGCAGAACAATTCGGATACCGTGATGGCCAGGGTGTTCTGGTGGCAGAGGTAGAGCAGAGAAGCCCGGCAGCCCGTGTAGGTATCCGCCCGGGACACCTGATAGAAGAGGTGAACCGCAAGCGGGTTCACAATATGGATGAGTTTGTAAAGGCCCTGGCACAATCAAAACAGACCAAGAGTGTCCTTTTCAGGATTCGGGACGGCGAGTTCAGCCGTTATGTAGCCATACGTATCGATTAGAACTAAAGGTACCGCAAATGGCTCGGGGTCAGGGAAAACCTGGCCTCGGGTCTTTTTTAGGAGACCTAAAAAATGCTGAAACCTGTTCATTATAATACTGCTGAGGGGAAAAACCGGGTGGAATCTTTGATTAACCGCCAATTTGAGATCTCCTCACAACATGAGACCAGGGTAAAGGAGATACTTGAACAGGTAAGAAGCAAAGGAGACCAGGCTGTAGTTCAATACACAAGGCAGTATGACGCCCCTGATTTTGAAATCAAAGACCTGGCAGTATCCCAACAAGAGTTAAAAGACGCCTATTCAAGGGTAGACAACGATTTCCTGTCAAGCATCAAGAAAGCCATCTCCAATATTGAAGAATTCCATATGCATCAGAAGCCAAAGTCATGGATAATGACAAGGGAAGACGGCGCCATACTGGGACAAATGATACGGCCTGTGGATGCTGCCGGATTGTATGTCCCCGGAGGCAAGGGGGGTGAAACTCCGCTGGTCTCTTCTGTTCTTATGAATGCAATCCCTGCCAAAATTGCAGGAGTCAAACGGATTGTGATCACCACACCGCCCGACAAGCACGGGGCCGTTAACCCTCACTTGCTGGTAGCAGTCTCAGAAGTGGGAGTAAGTGAAATCTACAAGATGGGAAGCGCCTGGGCCATCGGTGCCCTGGCCTTTGGAACAAAGACAGTGGCCCCTGTAGACGTAGTAGTGGGACCAGGTAACGTCTATGTGACCCTGGCCAAGAAGATGATAGCAGGTATTGTTGGGATCGACATGGTGGCAGGACCCAGTGAGGTACTTATTATAGCAGATGAAGGTGCACCGTCAGAGTTCGTGGCTGCTGATATCCTCTCTCAGGCAGAGCACGACCCTATGGCGACCGCCGTGCTGATTACTACATCGACAAGGCTTGCTGAAGAGGTACCTGCGGAGTTGAAACGCCAACTTGAAAAGCTGGAAAGGCAGGAGACTGCAACCGAGTCCTTGAAGACAAACGGCCTGTTACTGAAAGTTGATGACCTTGAGACAGCTACTGAGATAGCAAACAGAATCGGACCAGAGCACTTGGAATTGTTGGTCTCAGACCCGTGGGGACTGCTCCCAAAGATCCGTCACGCAGGAGCAATATTCATGGGTAACGCTACACCGGAGCCCATAGGAGACTATATTGCCGGGCCTAACCACGTACTCCCCACCATGGGTACAGCACGGTTTTCTTCAGCCCTTGGTGTGGAGACCTTCCTTAAGAATTCAAGTATAATCTCCTATTCCCAGGAGGCATTTCAAAAGGATGCTGATGACGTAATCCGTCTGGCAGAAATCGAAGGCCTTACGGCCCATGCCCGGTCCATCAGGGTGCGACAAGGATAACGGCTCAACAGATGGTTCGGGTTTCCAGGGCCGCTCGCCCCTGCCCGTCAATCTTGAACGCCTTGTTCGCTGTAGGGCAATGAATTATGGTGGAGAATACGATGTGGGAAGGGTTTTACCTTTTGCCATTCCTTTGATGCAGTCTCTGCATGCCATAAATCATAGTTTTTCTGTAAAGTAAGCCAAAAATCAGCTGTGGTGTCAAAGGCACGGGATAAGCGCAAAGCCATATCTGGTGTAATGGCTCCTCTTTCATTTATGATCTTAGATAATGTTTTCCTGGAAACACCGAGAGTATCAGCCATATCCTTGATTGTTATGGACAGAGGTAAAAGATAATCTTCTTTTATAATGTTGCCAGGGTGCGTTGGGCGTCTAATCATTTTTCTCATTATTATTGTTCCTAATGATAATCATCGTAATCAACAATATAGGCGTCGCCGTCAATAAATTTAAAAAAGACTCTCCAGTTGCCGGATACTTTTACTGCATGAAGGCCCTTTTTGTCGCCGCTTAGCTGGTGAAGAAAAGAACCTGGATAATTCATATCTTTTATTTAGTATGCGGCATTAAGTCGGTCAAGAATTCTTGAAAGCCTTTTTGCGTGATCGGGGTTAAGAGCGCCTGGGTTTTTGTGATGGAGTTTTTAGGATGGCGCAAGTTCAAGAATCGTCGTCAATTGGCGTCGTTGGCTGGTTTGTCACCTACCCCATATGATAGTGGAGGCAGTCGCCGGGAACAGGGGATAAGCAAGGCGGGTAACCGCCGTGTACGTTCAATGCTGATTGAAATTTCCTGGATTTGGTTAAGATATCAACCTGGGAGCAAGTTGAGTTTACGGTTCAATAAGAGGTTTGCTAATGGCGGTAAACGTATGAGGCGGATCGGTATAGTAGCTGTTGCACGTAAGTTATTGATGTGGAAGATGTTGGAATACGGAGAGATTCCGGATGGTGCTGTTGTTAAGTAAAGAAAGTATATTTTTATACATATGATATATGTTGAAATCTTTTTAATATAGCTGGTAAAGGCGCCCGTGGACATCCTTGGTTAGTAAAGGTGATCGTTGTTATAGATGGGGCGTTTTAATAGAGTTTCTTCTTCCGCCACCAAGGCATATGCAGTATCAGCCAACAGGCAGGTGAAGAAAGCCGGAGTACAAAAGCTATGAGCCAAGCCTGCCCCTGACTCGATCCGGGGAGCAGAAACCTCATATAAGGCCGGACACCCCTGGGTGAGTCAGCACAAGATGACAAAGCCATGTGGTTCAGGGGACACGGTCCCCCAGTTTTCCCATCATTCCGGCGTGTACGCCCTCAAGTAATCCAGATACTCGCTACTGAAGTCGACCTTGAGTTCTAACCACAGCGGCAGATGATCGCTCATCTGGAACGTGCGCCACTTCTTGAGATAGTATGCAAGAGTGGCTTCGTTGGTCGCGATCAACTCCTGAAGCGACTCCTTCTTTCGAGTGAGTCTCTGGCACCGACTGGCCGATGTAGTGTTTGCCAATTGGTAGTCGACATCGTCCATCTTGCGCTCGACCATTCTTCGGATGGTGCTGCGATATTTCAGGAACTTTGCCTCGGTGAACACGGCGTCGAAGAACTGAAACACCCGGTCGTCCCGCTCCGGATCCACGATTTGCAGCTCGTTCTCACGTGCCTTGAACGAGATTTGGTCGTAGAACTTCGTCCGGTCGGCATTGCTCCCGTGCCGGTTCTGGATAACCTGGAATCCGTTGTCTTCGATCGCGTTGAATCCGCGGCTACTTGGCCGCAGGATGTTGAAATCGCCGACTAGGATGTAGTTGTTGTCGCTTTTTTCGGCCTCGTCCGCCAAGTACTCGGCCACTCGGCTGATCTCCTGGACTCGCCGTTCGTACTCGGGGGTGCCAGTGGAGGAACTGCCGAAGTAGATGTGAACGGTAGCGAACATGAACTTGAACCAGCCTGACTGGAACAGACAGCTGAACGGCGTGCGCGAGAACTGACGGCGGGTGTCCGCAGTTTCGCTAATAATCATCTCCGGCGGCAGAACAAGCTCGCCGGCAACTCCCCGGAAGTCGACTTTGTTCTTGTCGAAGATGAAGCCCAGCCGTTCGTCGTTTCCGCCGACGCTTTTGTGGGTCACATCCGTGAGAATGAAGTCGTACTTCCAGCCCAATATCTCCATCAGCTTCTGCAACGGCCGCAAGTCCCGGCAGACCTCCTGGACCGCGAGCACATCGAAGCGTGACATAATCTCCGCGAGATAGTAGAAGGACTCCTCCAGTCGGGGGCCGTGATTGAAGCGATTGTCATCGAAGTTGCGGATGTTCCACGTGCCGACGATGAGGGATTCGGCCGTGTTCTTCTTCGGCAACTGGGCGTCGAGCTGCTCGCGCAGATCCTTGAGGTTGTCCACCGTGCGCTTGCGGACGGTGGCACTCACGTTCTTCAGCGGCTTGTAATACGGCATCGTTCCTCCTTCCCCTCCTGTTAGGCAAGTGTTGAATGTTCAAGCCTGAATGTATCAAAGTCGCATACCTCTCTCCCATGCCTAATTGCGACGCGCAACGGAATTGCAATCCGATTTAAGCCGTTTGTGTACACCCGGCATGGGCGTGAACTTATAGGGGTGAAAGTCCCGTGTATATGAACCCCGTTCCATCATTTTATGATGGTAACGAAAGTACTAGCCGAAGGCAAGCGCCTTCGCCTAGCTATGGCGTCTCAAGAGGGCGTCATCGTGAGGTGGTGTCTGAAGAAAACCGGAGTACAAAAGCTATGAGCCAAGCCTGCCCCTGACTCGATCCGGGGAGCAGAAACCTCATATAAGGCCGGACACCCTTGGGTGAGTCAGCACAAGTTGACAAAGCCCTGTGGTTCGGGAACACGGTCCCCTAGACACAAATTGGCGAGGTCATTGAGCGAGTATGCGAAGAAGA
>JAUXDR010000175.1 GCA_030618205.1 Deltaproteobacteria bacterium
TAGCCCGGAAGATCGACAAAGTGAACGGAATCATTGACCAGGAAAAAGTTCAGAGACTGGGTGAAACCCGGCCTTGAGCTGACCTTTACGAGATTGTGCCTCCCCAGGAGGCGATTCAGAAGACAGGATTTGCCCACATTGGACCTGCCGGCAAAGGCCACTTCCGGCAAGCTGGGTGATGGAAGCTGGGAGAGCTTGAAGACGCTTGTAACAAAGGCGGTCTTGGTAATCCTGACTGTCACCGGATCTAGAGGACCTTGTTGAGGGAATGTTCTATGATTCCCTGGGCACCTGCGGCCATCAGCCGTGGGATAAGCTCCCTCACTTCAGCTTCGTTTATTACCGTCTCCACAGAGCACCACTCCTGTTTATACAGCATAGAAACCGTAGGGGCATTGAGGCTGGGCAATATGTCCACCACTGCCCCCAGCTTTTCCTTGGGCACGTTCATCTTGAGCACCACAAGACGATCCGCCCGCAATGCGCTCTGCAGGAGCATGGATATCTGTTCGATCTTCTCCCTTTTCCAGGGATCTTCCCAGGCATGTCTGTTGGCTATCAACTGAGGGTTGGACTCCATCAGCTCTTCTATAATCACCAGACCGTGGGCCTTGATGGTACTTCCGGTCTCTGTTACCTCAATAATGGCGTCTGCAAGCCTTGAGGCAATTTTGCCCTCGGTGGCCCCCCAGGAGAACTCAACACTGACATCTATTCCACGTTCTGAAAAATAACGCTTAGAGAAGTTGACAAGCTCTGTGGCTATTTTTTTGCCCTCAAGGTCCTTAATAGAGCGATAAGGAGAGTCGGCCGGTACGGCCAGGACCCATCGGGCAGGACGTTTGCTTACCTTGGAGTATATCAGGTCTGCTACAGCTACAATATCTGAGTTATTCTCCAAGATCCAATCATGGCCTGTAATGCCGACGTCCAGGATTTCCTGCTCAACATAACGGGACATCTCCTGGGCCCTGCAAATGCTGCAGGCGATATTGGGATCGTCTATACTGGGAAAATAGCTCCTGTGGTGGACATCTATACGCCACCCTGACTTTGCAAAGAGCTCAATTGTTGCCTTTTCAAGACTTCCCTTTGGGATACCCAGCTTAAGTTGGTTCACTTTTTGTAAATCTCCTTGGGATCAAAAACAGGTTCTCCAATAATAACCAGGGATTCCCCCTGGACTTTTCGATAAAAGCAGCTTCTGTAGCCTTTATGGCAAGCCGCACCGCCCAACTGTTCCACCTTTACCAGTATTGTATCCAGATCACAGTCCGCGTAGGCAGCCTTCAGTAACTGAACATGGCCGGAGGTCTCACCTTTGAGCCACAATTTGTTCCTTGTGCGGCTCCAGTAATGGACCTTGCCTGTCTCCAGAGTCTTTTCCCATGCCTGCCTGTTCATATAAGCCAGCATGAGTACTTCACCTGTTTCATGGTCCTGGGCTATCACCGGCAGCAGGCCATTTCCCTTATCAAAGCAGAGATCTTTTGCATTTGCCATGAAGCGGATTTTTAATGGTCAAGAATAGTTATGTCAAGCTGAGATGATATGCTTGATGAGAGTTCTACGTGGACATGTTTTGGCTCAGGACATCAAGTTTATTCAAGAACTCTCCCCTATCTCAGCAAATAACGGCGTGACTTTCCTAGTTATTTCCTGTATCATGACTGTAGACCTTTAATCATGTGGATTTCGAGTATTCGTTAGTGTATACACTAAATAGTGCAACGCAGGTCGATATCCTCCACAATATTTTCTATGAAAACAGTATGTTATTTACATCGCAATATTTCTAGCTAACCGTAAGTAGGAAACTCGGGCTAGGTGTAAACAAAAAGGCATTCTTTTCCGATAAGAATGATGTGCATAATAACCGTCTGGCAGAAGGTGGACCTGTGGTCACAAATCGTCGCAGACGCCCAAGGCGCCGGCACATGAGGCCACCCTCACTGCCGATGAAGGGTATGAGATGGATCTGATAGGAAACCTTTCGGTCTTTAATCCTGCGTTAGTCTTACAGGTCCTTAACCTGTCCTTGCTCTCCGGCGAGCTCAGATTCGTGATCTCTGGCAATACAGCGAGCTTCTACTTCAAGGATGGGCACCTCATTTACGCCAGCGCAGACAACAACAAGAAGAAAATCGGCCAGTTTCTCGTCGAACACGAGTGGATCACCATGGAACAGCTGAACTGGGCCCTCCAAATCTTTCGCAAAGAATCTGGCCGCAAGCGCATCGGACAGATCCTGGCGGAACATGGATTCCTGGATTATGCTGACCTGAGTTCTGCGGTTCACGAACAGATCAGGGAGGTGGTCTTCGAGGTTCTCTCTTGGGAGAAGGGGCATTTCGTCTACCACGACAAGGTCTATCCAGAGTCGGAGGATATCCTTGTTGACGAAAGGCTTGATTATTTGATCCTGGAGGGCCTTGCACGTCTGGACGAGGCAAAAGGGTCCTCCTGACATACAGGGTTTCTCCTGAGGCCCTTGATCTCCTGAGGCCTCTGATACCAATGAATCCAGGGAGCCCGCTTCCCTGGGAATCGTCTGCCTGACAGCCGAATCGATGTTTTTTACTTCAAAGGCTTGAGGTTGGCGTGGGCTATCCATTTCCAACCGCTGTCAGTCTTTAAAAAAACGCTGAGCCGGGGCGCCGGCGTCTTTAGAAGCCGCTTTCCTTTAATTGTTTCCTCTACAGAAACAAAGTAAGTGGCAACAATAACTGGCCCGTTCCGAGTTATCTCAATGTTGCTCAGGGTGTATTCACCGAGCTTTAGGCCTTTGATCAGTTTTATCTCTTGCTCACGATTATTGGAGCCATACTGGTGCACAGATTGAAAGCCTTTAGCAATTGTCTTTTCGATCACCTCCATATCTGGTTTTTTCATATCTGCCCATAATTGGCGCAAGAGTTTTTCACCAAGCCCATTTTCAGTTGCAACTTCTTGATTAGCCAGGACAGTCTGGGTTGTGAACGCAAAGGTTAATGTAATTATTAATGCCAATTTCAACGAATTCATATCTACCTCCTTTCTAATGATTGCTGAAGCATAACGCGAACATCTGCGGCTTGTCCGCAGAATGTTTTTGTTGGGTCCTTTTAGTATCTTTTCGGTAATATATCAATTGGTTAATTTTGTCCGACAAGGCTCCATATCTCTTCAATATGTTGTCTTGGTGCGGCCTCATTCACTATTTTTGCTCCGCAGGACCAAAGGAGCGGATGAAAAGATCGCGGAGGGCCTGCCGGCCGTCATCGGAGAGGTAGCGGGTTCCGGTGCCGGCAAACGTATCTGAGGTAATCACCGG
>JAUXDR010000051.1 GCA_030618205.1 Deltaproteobacteria bacterium
GAGTACGCATCCGGAGCTCAGACACACATATGGGAGTATCTCAGAGCCGACAGCTACATCCCATGGGGTCATTATGCATCTAATATGGCCCACGACTGTGTGAGGTACAGGGCAGAGAAACTGCTTCCCGAAGATGTGACTGGCCTGCGTCACCTCTACTACCAGCGGGTCTATACTCAAATGGCCCTCAACCTCAATATTGCGCGGGGAATTGCCCGGAAAGACAAGAATACCTTATCAGCCCCTGAACTTGAATCCTTGAGACAGGCGGTTGTGGAAGAAATTGCAAACAGATTAGAGAAAGGAGAAGATCTACCTTACACAGCCACCCTTTGGGGCTGGAACTATGGCTTTGATTTTTCTCCATCAGGATACAGATTACATGCATCCCACCAGCAAATTCATCAGCAGTTTGCACTGATACCTCCCAATGTGAAATCCATAGACATGGAGGGTACTGGCTCAAAATTAATCTCCACCTATGCAGTGGGAGACCAGGTGGCCCTTTTCGCAGCTCTTTATGAAAAGTCCTATGGCCGGCCTTTTTTTAAGACCTATTTAAGGGCAATCCGTTCCAATAAACGACTGGACAAGAAAGAGGATCTGGCATCAAGTCTGATTGTCTACGAAGATGAAAACGTCATGATCCATATTCCCAAAGCCCAGCGCTCCCAAGGCGAAGTCCAGATTATGACCACTTGTCCTGTGGGTAATGTACTTGAGGCAGGCCCGGAGGTCCGAAACTCCCTGAACCACTGCATCAGACTCGTAACCCGGACTCTGGACAGACTAGGGGGCCAGATGGTCACGGCTTATGAAATCTCAAAACGTTTCAATAATCCGGATATGGATCAGCGCCTCTTTTACTGCTTTCTGCCCAGGCTCCCCGGTTCCCCGGGTGCTTTCAGCGAGAGGCAAGAAAGATGGATCACAGGTCACTACCCGGAAGATTATGCAGAGGTCTTCAGAAGGACCATGAAATCAGTCTAGCCTGACTGACGGGAACAATCTCTGATCCGTATGAGGCAGGAACAGGCACGAGACATAGTGTTCCATGAACCGCGGGCTATCGCTGAGGTCAAAGTGTGTCATCATCCGGGCGACCTCATACAGCTCTTTTGTAACAGGCCATGAAACAGCCGAGGCCTTTGCCCCGAGGAGAGAGCTGTTGCCTGCAAAAAAGAAGCGGTCCCTTGGAATATCAGGAAGCAGCCCTATGGTGATGGCCTGGTCAAGATCCAGGTAGCTTCCAAAATTACCCGCCAGTATCACCCGTTCCAGATCTTCAAATCCCATACCCACTGATTCCAGCAATGTATAATAGCCGGCAAACATGGCACCTTTGGCCCGGATAAGATTCTCAATATCTGCCTCTGTGAATACAATATCCTGGCCTATGGAAGTAGATTCCGCCTCTATTAATACATATTCCCAGCCATCCCTGCCAAGGCGGACCCTCTCCGTCCCCAAATCGTTATAAAACTTTCCCTGCTGATCCAGCACACCTGCCATGAAAAGTCCTGCGAGCAGGCTGATTATACCTGATCCACATATACCCTTGGCCTTTCTGCCCCCAACGGTCAAGACCATGGGTTCAAACGTCTCGGGATGTATGTGCACCACCTCAACTGCTCCTGTGGTAGCGCGCATGCCGTGCTTTATCCCGCCCCCCTCAAAGGCAGGACCTGCTGAGCAGGCTGCACAGGCCATCCAGTCCTGATTTCCAAGGACTATCTCTCCGTTTGTTCCTATATCTATAAAGAGCGTAAGCTCCGGATGGTGGTTAAGCCCCACTCCTACCACTCCGGCCACGATATCTGCACCAACGTAACTGGCAACACAAGGGCCTAAAAACATGCGCACATGCTCAGGAACATTTATACCTGACTCTATGGCCCTTACCGGAGGGAATTGTGTGGCAACAGGAGTATAGGGTTGGGTCCTCAGAAAACGCGTATCAAGTCCGAGAAAAAGGTGAATCATTACGGTGTTTGCAGCTATGGTAATGAAACTCAAGGCCTCCTTCTCCCAACCCGTATCTAAAAAAAGTTCTTCTATGAGCCCATTAAGACATTCAATTATCTTTTTTTGCAGCGTCTTAAGGCCTTCTTCCTTTCTTGCAAACTCTATACGGGAGATGATATCTTCCCCATAACTGATCTGCGGATTGTAATTGGATGCCTCTCCCAGGACCTCTCCGTTTCTAAGATCCACTAACTGAGCTGACACGGTAGTAGTCCCTATATCCACGGCCACAGCTAGATGCTGGTCTGTGGTATCACCGGGCTCCACACGAATTAGACGACGGACATCTTTTTTTGCGCCCTCCATCAAGCTGACCGTGACTCTCCAGTCATTGCTCCGGACAGATTCCGGTAGATTAAAGAGGACCTGGTTATCTACCTCCAGTGAAATTGCCTGAAGCCTGCCCTGAATAACTTCACGTTTTAGCCTGTCAAGATCACTCGCACTGTCCTGAAGGCTTGGGTGAGGCAAGCTGATAACGTGTTTTCGCACTGCAGGATGAAGCTTCCAACTCGTGACTTCACCTTGAGCTTTGATCCACGATGCAGCCTTTCCGGCCATCGGCCGTCTGAGAACTTTTCGGTCCATCTCAGACTCAACCGGTACACGGACCACCACGTCTGAGACCGGAAAGGTGGCACAGGCCTTCCATCCCCCTTCCGGCAATGCCTCTCCCTGGACCTGACCTCGTTCCAGGAGAATGCGGCACTTGTTACATGCCCCTGCTCCACCGCATGAGGAGTTAATGTGTACTCCGGCCCTCATAGCTGTCCTTAGCAGATTTTTATCCTGATCTGCGATTACAGTCACGTTGGCCGGCAAAAAGGTTATATTAGGCATAATTAAATATCCTATTCCATCACAACATTATCGATTTTTTGATATTATTGACAGAATTGTACTACGTCCAGCAAATTCGAGTTTGTTTTTGGACAATGAATTAGTTTGCACCCTTCTTGCAATAGCTTCTATAACCATGATAGCATGGTAATACTATAAATTAAGGAGATCTGTGGATATGAAAATCCTTGTAACCGGCGGGGCGGGTTTTATAGGTTCAAATGTGACTGATGCTTACATAGAGGCAGGTCATGAAGTTGTAGTGGTAGACAACCTGTACACAGGAAAACGGAAGAACCAGCATCCTGAGGCAAAATTCTATTTAATGGACATCAGGGCCCCGGAGATACACAAGCTACTGGAATACGAAAAGCCGGAAGTGATAAATCACCACGCAGCCCAAATCTCTGTCCCTGCTTCTGTGGAAGACCCCGGGTTTGACGCCTCAGTAAATATCAAGGGTTTTATCAACCTGCTGGAAGGTGCCAGGAGGGTCGGTACACGCAAGGTCATATTCATATCCTCTGGCGGGGCAATCTATGGAGAGGCTGAAGAGTACCCCACCTCTGAGGGCTATCCTCCGCAACCTCTGTCCCCTTATGCCATAGCAAAGGCAGTTTCAGAAAACTACCTTTGCTTTTACGAGCACCAGTATGGATTGAACTATACTGTTCTACGATATTCCAACATCTATGGCTCGCGCCAGATACCTCAAGGTGAGGCAGGAGTAGTGGCCATTTTCATGGACAGATTTCTTGAAAATAAGCCAGGCACGCTCTACCATTTTCCCTCTGAACCCGAGGGCATGATCAGGGACTACTGCTATGTAGGAGATGTTGTAGAGGCAAATCTTCTTGCGCTTGAGGCGGGAGACAAAAAGGCCGTAAACATTGGTACAGGGAAGGAAACCAGGACCCAGGCCCTCTTTGAGACCATATTTGATGTGATTTCCAAAAAACGTCCTCTGGACAACTCTCTCAGGACACCAAACAGGACCTCTGCAAGGCCTGGAGATCTCAAAAAGAGTTGCCTAAAGGTAGATCTGGCTGAGGAGGTGCTGGGCTGGAAGCCCAAAACAGTTCTTTCTGAAGGGATTGAACGGACATTGGACTGGAGAGTGGGCCAGTGATTGGGTATTTTATTCAAGCATGAAACAGTCAGTGTCAACTTTCAAAATGGGTATTTTCCAGTTCACTCCCAGGAAAAAAGATATCCATGCCAACTGGAAGAAAGTTGAATCCGCAACCATTGAAACTGCAGAGGCAGGAGGGGAATTACTTCTACTTCCTGAACTGTGGGCAACAGGTCCTCTCAGTGAAGCTGACAAATACCTGGCCCATAAAATCCCCGAACTCCTGTCCAAACTTAAAATTTTAGCACAAACGAATGGAATCCACATAGTCGGTACACTTCCTGAATTAGCCATAGAGGAATCAGGGGAGAAGCTCTTTAATACTACCTATGTGATCGGTCCTGATAATACGTTTCATACATATAGAAAGATCCATCTCTTTGCCCCGATGAAAGAGGATCATGTCTTTAGTCCGGGGACTGACCCTGGTGCCCTGTGGATACCTCTTAGAAAAACCGAACCGGGGTTTGGCCTGATAACCTGTTTTGACTTGCGCTTCCCGGAACTTGTCCGTCATCTTGTATGTCAAGGGGTGGACTTAATACTCTTGTCGGCCCTGTGGCCACTTAGCCGAAGACACCACCTGGAGCTCCTGATGGAGTCAAGGGCTGTTGAGAACCAATGTTTTATGGCTGGTGCAAACGCCTGGGGCATGATTGGAGGCACGGAATTTGGTGGAGGTTCTAAGATCATAGGACCCCGTGGGGAAATCCTTGCCAATGCCTGTGACGGAGAGACAATCGTCTTGGCTGAGCTGGATATGGATGAAATACGCTCTGCGCGGCAGGACTTCTTTACTGCACGTGCACCAAGGTCCTGGTGGCCAAAGGCTAATTCGAAGATACTGGACCTGCCTTCTCTGAATACTGCGGTCAATCGAAGACGCAAGGCCGGCCAGCAGATGGTTTTTACCAATGGATGCTTTGATCTCTTGCATGCAGGTCATGTCTCATACCTGGAGTCAGCCCGGCGCCTGGGCGACTATCTGGTGGTTGGGTTGAACAGCGACAAATCAGTCAGAGAGATCAAGGGTCCGGAGCGCCCTATAAACCCCGAAGCAATGAGGGCCCATGTGTTGGCTGGACTTGCTGCTGTGGACTATGTGGTGATTTTTAACGATCTTACCCCTTTAAACCTTATCCAGACCATTGTTCCAAATGTTTTAGTCAAGGGGGCGGATTGGGAAGAAAAAAATATAATAGGGGCCGAAACAGTAAAGAACGCAGGGGGCCATGTAGCAAGGATTCCCTTTGTCCACGACATATCCACAAGCCGCATATTAAAATTACCGTAACCGTTAAGGGTTCAAAGGTTCAAAGGTTCGGGGTTACTAGAAACCGAGTGACAAAAAATTGTCATCTTGCTTATCAAACGTTTATTTATGTCAAAATATTGACTATAATTTTATATCCCGCAGTCTGACCTTGGAAGTATAAGGTTCTTTCGTCCGCATTTCTGTCATATTTCCGTATCTGTTTACTCCCCTGTTTATCTGCTATTTGAGGCAGTTATTATCTTGTCCCGTAAGGCGAGGTCAGAGACGGCTTCAATAACGCAACCCTCTGTTTTCTTAATAAAAACATTTAATAGTATGTGAGTTTGTGCTTGGCGCTTGATCAGTTCAAGAAATTACATACCGTTCATTGTAAAGTAGGGCGGAAGGTTAACTTCTATTCCCTTAAGACATACAGAGAATGCTTCTCCAGATTATTGGTACAAGTGTTGCTTGTTTAAAGCATGTACATAATTTGGTTGGACAACTTACTGGAAGATCAAATTATGATAGGAGGAGAGGAAATGAGGGCACTTCTGTTTTTGTTTGCTTTTGACTCAGTTATGTCCCCCCCCAGAATCATTTCTTTTTTTTCAATTTAACTGATAAAAAATAGAAACATGCTGGTTGAAATGTCTTTATGAAACACACTGAAGCACTAAAGGAATCGGGAATTAGCAGCTATGGGTCAGGGATTCATGGACTTGGCACAATATATCTTGGATGATAGGAGGGAAAACCATGCTGTTGGTAACGTCAAATATCTCTGGAAACACCTCCTTAGGACGTAAGCGAGTGATGGAAAAGACCGCGAAAATACCACTTAGAGATTATACTGACGCTTTTTTCGGCAACAGTCAATCACTCACGCAGGAGAAACGTGAAGAACTGATCCTCAAGTATTCTCCTCTGATAAAATACATTGCTGGAAGACTCGCCATGCGCCTACCCCCAAACATATCCCAAGATGATCTCATAAGCTCAGGAGTCATCGGATTAATGGATGCTATTGAGAAATTTGATTCATCAAAAAAAATCCGATTCAAGACTTACGCGGAATTCCGTATTCGTGGGGCCATGTTGGATGAACTCAGATCCCTTGATTGGGTCCCGAGATCCATACGGAAAAAGACTACAGAACTGGAAAAGACATACCAATATCTGGAAAAAGATCTTAATCGACCCCCCAAAGACAAAGAAGTTGCCGAGGCATTGGGAATCAGCATAGAAAAATTCTACAAATTATTGGATAAAACAAAGAACATAACCTTCCTTGACATAGAAACTATCCGCAGAAGAATGCCGGACAATAATCAAGATGATCTCTTTGATTTAATAGCAGACGATAGTGAGATAAATCCCTTTGCCTTATTGAATAAAACAGAGATCAAAGAAATTTTGATAAAAGCCATAACCGCTCTCCCGGAAAAGGAAAAAATCGTAATCTCTCTTTATTACTACGAGGATCTCACAATGCGAGAAATAGGGGAAATTATGGGATATACGGAATCCCGCATATCTCAGATGCACACTAAGGCCATGTTGAGACTTAGGGTCCGTTTAGCCCCTGTCGCAAAGGAGATCGATGGATAACATTAGAGCCGTTTGCAAAACCCCATCTTTGATCGGGACTGCCGTTCCGAGATCAATGCCCCGATGGCCACGTTGCTCGTCGTCAAAAATGCTCACATACACAAGTACGCTCCGCTTTTTTCATCCTCGCGCCTTGCCCTCGAACAAAATCCATGAGTTTTGCAAGAGGTTCTCTTACAGGTCATTTCCTTTTTTAAATTCAAAATTTAGAATTTAGAATTCAAAATTGTGTCTGAACTGCTTTTTCGTTCAGACACTGACTATTTTTCATTTCCACTTGGGACCAAAAAGGATTACAAAGTCCTG
>JAUXDR010000205.1 GCA_030618205.1 Deltaproteobacteria bacterium
ACTACGCCGGCCAATTCCTACCCTGGATCAGGGATAAGATCAGCGGGGAAAAGCCGGACCTGCGCATCATCTGTGTTGAGCCTGAAAGCTGCCCCACCGTGACCAGGGGATTATATGCATATGACTTTGGTGACGCGGTCGGGATGACTCCTCTGCTCAAAATGCATACCTTGGGCCACGGTTTTATTCCGCCCCCGGTCCATGCCGGCGGATTGCGCTATCATGGGATGGCGCCCATTGTATGTCACCTTCGTGAACTGGGCCTGGTTGAAGCCGTAGCCACGGTCCAGATTCCTACCTTCGAGGCCGGGGTACAGTTTGCCCGCACCGAGGGAATTATTTCAGGACCTGAGCCATGTCACAATATCAGGGTGGCCATTGATGAAGCCCTTAAATGCAAAGAATCCGGCGAAGCAAAAATAATCCTGATAGCCCACAGCGGACATGGGCACTTCGACCTTGCCGCCTATGATAAGTACCTGTCGGGTGAGCTGGTGAATTATGCTTATCCTGAGGAAGACGTAAAGAAGGCCCAGGCCGATCTGCCCAAGATACCGACTTGAGAGGGCAAAAAGCTTGATTGAACAGTACGACGATAAGATAATTCGATGCCCCAGGGTGGGCGGCGAGGTCAATTTTAAGTACTGCCGTTCCGAAAACAACATGTTCCCCTGTGGATGGATAGTCGGTTGCTGGCACAAGCGGATGGATATCAATAAGTTTCTGGAAGACCACTACTCGAATGAAGAGCTTGACCGAATATTTGCTCCACCAAGACCTAAAGTTGAAAGCTTGGTGAACTTGATTGAACAGGCGAAACAGAGGAAGAAAAAGGAATCGTGAAACGAGAATTTTGGACTCTCAAGTTACTATCTTTAAAATTTTAAAAAGGAGCTTTGAATATGATACAACGCAGTATGATATCTTTTTTGTTTTTTGTGGTGATAATGATAATGCCGGGTACAGCGGTCCAGGCCTATGATTTACCATCGGTCAATCTGGGGTTTACAAGCTTTCTTGACGGAGGCCCTCCTGCCGGACCAGGACTTTACTTTACACAGTACGTTCAGTATTGGACTTCAGAACGTTTCACTGACCATGATGGCGATAGTGCTCTGCCCTCATTTGCAGATGAAGATTTAAATGCTTGGATCAGCCTTTCACAGGTCCTCTACCAGTCGAATCAGGATATATTTTTAGGTGGCAAATGGGGGCTTGATGTTATTGTTCCCGTTGTGGCTCTTGATTTGGATTATGGCACCTCTAATTCCGCCTTTCCCCAGGACAATGGCTCTGGTTTAGGAGATATTCTTATTGGTCCTTTTTTGCAATGGGATCCTATTATGGGGAAAAATGGACCAATTTTTATGCACAGGATAGAGTTTCAGATGATATTCCCAACAGGGAAGTATAGTCAAAACAAAGAACTCAATCCCGGCAGCAATTTTTTTTCATTCAATCCTTACTGGGCATGCACTCTATTCCTTAGCCCAAAATTGACAGCAAGTACACGTATTCATTACCTCTGGAATAGCAAAAACAATGACCCGGGAAGAAACTACAGAGCTTTAGGAGCCGATGATACCCAAGCTGGTCAAGCTATTCATGCAAATTTTGCCATGGCTTACGAAATTCTTGAAAAACGTCTCAGGGTTGGAATCAACGGTTATTACCTTAAACAGATTACTGATACCGAGATGAATGGTAATGATGTTTCCGATTCCAGGGAGCGGGTTCTGGGAATCGGTCCTGGATTGGTTTATCATTTTTCCCAAAATGACCATCTTTTTTTCAATACCTATTTTGAATCCTCTGCTGAAAACCGTCCTGATGGAACCCGGTTCAATCTTCGCTGGGTCCATCATTTTTAAGGCAAGGTAACTATTCAGGTGGATAGGCTGAAGGTAGAAGGCTAATAGGGACAAAGCATGCGTGATCACACAAAACTGCGGGCAGTTGAGTTGGTTGACGAGATTGCTTCGCTTCGCTCGCAATGACAGCCCCCGACTTATTGAGAAGTTACTTCGATCGTTGCGAACTGGTTGAAATCCTTCAGCCTTCAGTCTTCAACCTTCAACCTGAATAGTTACAAGCCGCGCCAAGGACCTAAGGCCGCAGCGAATTTTGCGGTCTTGTGTAGCCTATTGTTGAGCGGGCGTTATTTATATGCGACCCCTTTGAAAAAGGTGTAACAAAAAGTACCGTCCATTTCTGTTGTCCTACATAAGTCCTTTATCCCTTTTTCCCATGTTAATTCGTCAATAATTCCAGAATTAATTGCCTGGCTCCTAACTCCCTCGACCATAGAAATAAAGGTATTTTTTGTAAAACCTTCAACATATTCAGGTCTACTTGAGTCAACGTAAACCATCCTTGGAGAAATAGACGGGGCGTTAAAAGCTGCTTGAGTTAAAAGAGGAAACAATTGTCTACCAATAAGAGAATTGCCGCCTATCTGAGATTGAAGGTCAATCAGACATTGAATTGTCTGCCATGCCTCCTTACTGTCCGGATAAAAATATGTTGAGCCGTGGTCTCCCTCGATGACTGTGATTGAGCCGCCGGATTTTATCTTTGATTTTAGATGTAACAATGTTTCTATGGGATTTTTTAGATGCTCCAGCACAAAACAGACAAATATGTGATCAAAATGATTATCAGAAAAAGGTAAATTAAAGATATCAGCCTTCTGGAACGTGGCATTATCGTGCCCCGTCGCTTCTATGCGTGCTTTTGCTATTTGAAGATATTCATTAGATATGTCCACGCAGGTAAAGTGTGTTTCAGGACTATTTTTTACCAAAGTGACTGTTTGCGCCCCAGCTCCACATCCAGCCTCCAAAACTGATGCCCCAGCCGGATAT
>JAUXDR010000098.1 GCA_030618205.1 Deltaproteobacteria bacterium
CACCAGCAGGTGGGACACAGATATGTACAGGTGCCGCAATTGATGCACGCAAAGGCCACATCATCCCAAAATGGTGCGTCAAAAAGCTCGGTCTGCACCTTGTCCTTTAACTTGTCAGTAGAAACTTTGTACTCTATTTTATCTGAAGCACTGGCTGCCACGTCTTCACCGGCCTTCAGCGCTGTCTCATCTGCCTCTTTTCCACCTTGTGCCTGGTTTAGGAACGTCTCGCCCTTGTCTGTCAAGGCCTTTATAAGGAATGTGTCTCCCAGGTCGTAGAGTAGCGCGTCAAGGCCTTTTTCACTGAAAGGGCCGCCACCTACAGAGGTACAGAAACACGTGGAGCCGGGGTCGTTGCACCCAAGTCCTACAAAAGTGGTTGATTCATACCGTTGTATCCACCATGGATCTTGATATTCAGGATTGTCAAAATTGGGTTTAACGATCTGAAAGGCATGGGCGTCGCAGGGCCTTATCCCAACGACTGCCAGGGGAGAGTAGTCCTTTTCAGACTCCTTGATGATATTGGCATCTGGGGCATTTTCATCCAGGGTGTATTCAAACAGACGCTCCGATTGGGGATACACCAATGATTTCGGGGAGAGCCGTGTATTTTGAAAATTAAAGTCAGGCATCTTCTTTTCATCCAGGGCCTTGAAGGTATGAAAGTCTCCGTCCCTGACCGGAACAAATATATTGTAAGAGGATTTTAGGCCTGCTAATGCCTTTATCCACTCTTCTTTGGTATAGATCTTTTTTGTCATGAGGCGCTACCTTATGAAATCGTTGTAATCATCAGGCCGGAATACGTCTAAAAGGGGGCGCTGATCCAGAGTCAGCCCGGCTTCCCAGGAGAAGAGTTCATGCGCGTCCTTGTTGAGCTTCTTAGTAAACTGCCTCACCGGGATACCAACCGGACAGGCCCTTTCACACGCACCGCAGTCTGTGCACCTGCCCGCACAGTGATAAGCCCTTAGGGTGTGGAAGGTCATGGTGTCAATGGGATCACTGCTTTTGCCCACCCATTGGGGGTTTGATTCATCCACAAAACAGGTGGGACAGTAACACAGAGGACAGGCGTTTCGACAGGCATAACAGCGGATGCATTTGTCTATCATCCTGGTAAAGAAATTCCATTTCTTCTCAGGATCCATGCCCTCGATCTGTTTGACATCCTTGTAGGCATCGACTCCATCCTGTTCCTCAACAGGCGGCGCGACCATCTCATCAGATATTACAGGGTTGCGGTGGGTACAGACCAGACAGTTGCGCTGGAGATAGTCTTTTTTATTGAATGTGTCCTCAAAATCCTTTCCTTTTACTGTGAAGGTCTCCCCCTGTTCTTTTATTTCAAGAATCTCTTTTTGCTTCACAGCCCTTTGCACGGCCCGGTGGTCGATCATGCCTTTACAGGGAATGCCGACAATATAGAGTTGATCCCGGCTGACCTGGTTTTCTGTGATATGCGTGATGATGTTTCTGGAATTGCATCCATTGGCGACAATCCCGATTCTGTCTGTGCGACCGGTCAGATAGTTACACAGGTTTAGCCCGCAGTTGCTGTCCCAATAGAGGAGGTCCACTTGATCGGCATTATTGATGAGGACAGGCTGGTTCATCATAGGAACGCTCCCCTTTTTGTAACCGATGAACACATCCACCTTGTCATCTTCGAACAGCTTCCTGGCTGTTTCCCTGATCTTCTTGGTGTACTCCAGCATTATGCCACCTCGGCCCTTTTCTTGATAAAGTGTTTCGCAGGCCCAAGGGCCTTTACTTCTTTTGCTACTTCCCGCGCCACATCAACATACTTCGTCGCCTCTGCGGATGATATCCAGGAAAAATGCAGCCTGCCGGGCTCAATGCCAATATGTTCCAGAAGCCCTTTTAACAGGGCGAACTTTCTTCTTGCATAGTAATTACCTTCCAGGTAATAGCAGTCTCCGGGGTGTCAACCGGACACCCACACGCCGTCAGAGCCATGACGGAATGCAGCCAGAATAAACTTGGGACTCACACGGCCGGAACAGGGCACGCGTATCACCCTGAAATTCGGAGGATACTGAAAACGGCTCACACCGGCCAGATCAGCGGCTCCGTAACTGCACCAGTTACAAAGAAAGGTCGTAATCTTCGGCTCCCAGTCGTTCATATTTTTCTCCTACACTTCATCAATCATGGCCATTATCTGGTCCTGTGCAAATCCCTTGAGGTCTATGGCCCCGGATCGACAGGATGCCACGCACAGGCCACAGCCCTTGCACAGTACCGGGTTTATCTCCGCCTTGCCTGCAAATCGTCCCTCTTCGATCATTGAAGGGGCATTGTATGGGCAGATGCTAACGCACACCCCGCAGCTACAGCACCACATGGGATTGATATTGGCCACGGTGCCGCTTGCAAAGACCTTGCCTGTTGCAATAAGGCCGGTTACTCGGGACGCTGCTGCCAAGGCCTGCGCAATGCTCTCGTCAATGGATTTTGGATAATGGGCCAGTCCGCAAAGAAAGATTCCATCAGTTGCAAAATCAACCGGTCTCAGCTTGGCATGGGCCTCAATGAAGAATCCATCATCATTTACCGGGACCTTGAAGAATGTGGCCAGTTTTCCTGCTTCAGACGGCACAATAGCAGTTGCAAGCACAAGAAGATCCGCCCGGAGTATCACAGGTCTCTTGAGGATCTGATCCTCCAGCTCGATCTCCAGGGCATCCTTTCCTCCACTCACCTTTGGCTTTGATTGCAGGTCATAGCGGAAAAAGATCACTCCCTTTTCCCTGGCATCTCTGAAGAGATCTTCCCGTTCACCATATGTCCGCATGTCGCGATACAGCACATACACGTCCATGTCCGGACTGCGCCGTTTGAGCTCCAATGCGCTCTCCATGGTGTGGGTACAGCACACCCGGCTGCAATAGGGACGGTCAGGTTCACGAGAGCCAACACACTGGATAAAGGCTGCTGACCGGATCTCCTTGAGGGTCGGATCATCCTGAATGAACCGCGCATCCAGTTCCAGATGGGTAAGCACACGGGAATCCTCCCCATAGAGGTATTCAACAGGCTTGTATTCATGACCACCGGTTGCGACTACTGCCACTCCGTGCTTTAGCTCAACTTCTTTATCTCCGTTTTTTAAGGTGGAGGAGAAGTTGCCTACAAAACCGTCCACATTGGTAAGCTCGGTGGATCGGCACACATGGACTTGAGGACTTTTCTCTATCTCGTCTGCCAGATCTTTCACATAGGCCTGGATGTCTTCACCCTTCCAAGTCTTATTGAGGAACCTGGCCTGGCCCCCCAACTCCTCAGATTGCTCCACTAAATGGACCTCATAACCCTGGTCTGCCAGGTTTTTCGCACATACCATGCCGGCAACACCACCGCCAACCACCATAGTGACCGGTTCCAGACCCAGCTCCGTGTCCGGAAGGGGTTCCAGCAAAGCTGCCTTAGTAACTGCCATTCGCACGAGGTCTTTTGCCTTTTCCGTGGCAGCCGCAGGGTCTTTGCCATGCACCCATGAGTCCTGATTGCGGATATTGGCCATCTCGAACAAATACTTGTTCAGCCCTGCATTCATCAGGGTCTCCTGGAAAAGGGGTTCATGGGTCTTTGGTGTGCACGCAGCAACCACCACCCTGTTAATCCCCTGTTCCTTGATAACCTCCGCCATCTTCACCTGTGTATCCTGGGAACAGGTATACATGTTGTCTTCAACATAGGTGACGTACGGGAGCGTCTTGGCATAGTCCCGCACCTCAGGCACGTTCACCACACCCGCGATGTTTATACCGCACTGACAGACAAAGACTCCAATGCACGGAGGCTCGCCGATCACATTGGTCTCCGGCGGCATCTCCTGAACCTGGGTCTGGGTCCAACGGCTCTCGCTCAAAAGCACACTGGATGCCGCTGCAGCAGCAGAAGCCTCCATAACAGACTGGGGAATATCTTTCGGTCCCTGGATCGCCCCGCAGACAAAAACACCTTCCCTTGTAGTCGCTACAGGTGCGAAGCTGTCTGTCCTGGCGAAGTTGTATTTATCCAGCTCGATCCCGAGACGTCCGGCAAGCTTGACGGTTTCCTCTCCCACCTGGAAGCCCACGGAAAGCACTACAAGGTCAAAAATCTCGCTCTTCAGCTCACCGCTGTCATCAACATAGGTTATCTCAAGGTTACCGTCTTCTACCGGGTTAACGGTGTGAATGCGCGAGCGGATAAACCGCACACCGTGCTCATCACGGGCCCGGTTATAATATTCCTCAAAATCCTTGCCATATGTCCGCATGTCCATGTAAAAAATGGTCGGTTCTACATCCCCGTGGGCGTGCTCTTTGGCAATGACCGCTTCTTTGATGGCGTACATACAACAGACACCGGAGCAGTAGGCATTGCTGCATTCATGGGTATCGCGGGAACCCACACACTGGAGCCAGGCAATTTTTTTGGGCTCTTCGCGGTCATAGGGCCTCATCAGATGGCCCATATACGGCCCGGATGCGCTCAGTATCCGCTCGAACTCCATGCTGGTGACTACATTGGGAGATTTCCCATAGGCAAATACTTCCTGAACTCCGGGATCGAACAGCTCGTTTCCAACTGCAAGGATCGCAGCTCCCACTTCAAGCTCTGTCCTTTTCGGCTTGTCATCATAATTAATCGCCCCGGCAAGACAGATCTTTTCACAGAGCCCGCATCCGATGCACTGCTCCCTGTCTATGGAATAGGCAAGTGGAACTGCCTGGGCGTATTGGATGGACGTGGCGGCCTTGAGACCCAGACCGCAGTCGAATTCATTTACACAGTGTATAGGACAGGCCTGGCTGCATTGCCCGCACCCGGTGCATACATCAGGGTCTATATACCGGGGATGATTGATGAGCGTAACATTGAAATGCCCGGCCTCACCATCAAAGGATTCAACCTCTGAGTTGGGGATGATATTTATATTAAGATGCCGGCCGACCTCGACCAGTTTGGGTGAAATAATTCACATGGCACAGTCATTAGT
>JAUXDR010000129.1 GCA_030618205.1 Deltaproteobacteria bacterium
CAAAAGGTCATACCAAATGACTAAGACGATTATGCCCAAGCTGGTCAGGAGCCACAACCAGGAATATTCTTCCCGCAATTTTTTTCTGCGAACCATCTCCACTATAAAAATAGATATTGCTATTCCCACAATCAAGGCAAATATCTGTTGTCTGATCGGCATAATCTCTTCCCTTGGAGCGTAGAGCCATGAGCTTAGAGCCATGAGCTCAGAGCCATGAGCTTAGAGCTTAGAGCGTAGAGTTGCTATAAAGCCACTGATCATGCGGCATATTTCATCGAGTTCGGTCAACAGTTTTTGTTTCAATTCGGTGGATATATATCCTCTTCTTTGAAACAGAATAACCATATTGGCATTTTCAAAACAAGAGCGTTTAGCAATATTTAAAAATTGTATGAATTCCTTCTGAGAATTGCTGCCAGATCCTTCTGCAATATTATTCGATACAGATAAGCCTGCTCCGCGAAGTTGATCCGCAAATCGATACAGTTTTTTCCTCTCCAAATCATCGGCAATATCAAATAACCGTTCAGCAAGTTCAATAGATCGCTTCCATATTTCCAAATTCTCAAACCTAAACATCCACTCTCCCCCCAATAGCGTAGAGCGAAGAGCGTGGAGCATAGAGCGTAGAGCTTGGAGCGAGACCTTTGAAAAATGCTATAAATAGCCTAAATAGTCATTCCCGTGCAAACGGAAATCCAGCATTTTCAAGTCGTTATGTATTCCCACTTTCGTGGGAATGCTCTTCGCTCTCAGCTCTCAGCTCTATGCTCTCAGCTCTCAGTGTCCTACCCTAGTTTCTCTTCCCAATAAATCTTGATTTTATCTCTTTAAAATTTCTCTCTCATAAAACTGGGATACCGGTATAATAGCCTGGGACGGGAGGAAGTAGTATGGGTCTTCTTTCGAGTTTCCGGGACGGCTTTATATCCACATGCGGGAAGTATTTCTTGCATCAGGGTGCTTATGCCAGTGTTCCCGAACGGCCTTCTATGTGTGACAAGTGTCATAGCGATTCTGGTTGTTCTCACGCACACGGGAGATATACGCGTTGGGTGAAGACGCTGAAGGGTGCTGTATTAACACCTGTTCGGGTATGGCGACAGAGATGGCTATGCCTGTGCTGCGGTCGGACTATGAGTAATGGGACGCCAGATGTATTGCCATATATACCCAATTGCACTCTGGTCATTTTAGCCCTTCTTTGGTCATACCTGGAAGGGGAAAAGGGTATTTATAAAAGCATCCCACAGGAGTTAGACGAGGCAGCCACACCCAGAACCCTGGCTCGCTATCTGAAACGGGCAAAAGCCGTCTGTCTAGAAACTCAACAAGCCATTCGAGAGGTATTGATCGAAACAAGAGAACCCAGGCCATGGGATGAGTCCTTTCACCAGGGGCTTTCACCCCCTGAAAGTCTTACCAAGAGGTGTCGCGATTCCACCAAGGCCATCACACTTTGGCGCAGTCTCGCGATCCTGCTTATAGGCTCCAAGACCCTTTCGGCTACTCCCTCCCTCCTCATGGCCCGGGCAAGACAAAAAGCGGAACAGAGAAAAACTCGATTCCTGATTTAATTCTACCATACCTTGTTGGGAGTCAAAAGGAGATTTTTGTCTCCATTTGGGTCCCATTCCTCTGGATACCTTTCCCACAAAAGCTGTCATCGAAGTCCTGAAGAAACCTTGATAATCTGGCGGCAAAATCATGAGAGGAGGACTTTCAATGACAGATCACGACCCTATTACCAAAAAGGCGCTTCTGCGTTTCCAGATCATCAGCGCGTATCTTGCCACCAATCCACCCCGGGGGAAACGTCGTCAGATGCTCGAACACCTGGCAGCCAAGAGTTGGTTTCTGGAATCCGGAGAAGTCATCACTGTGAAACCGGAGACTATCCGATACTGGCTCCGTATATACCGCCTTGGCGGTTTTGAAGCCCTCAAGGATAAACCCAGAAAAGACAGGGGAATACGGGCCATACCCAAAGACCTGATCGAAAAAGCCTGTAAACTGAAACTCGAAGTGCCCGAGCGTTCTATAGAACGGATCATTACTATCATGGAGAACATGCAACTGGCTCCCCCGGGCCTCTTGCGCAGATCCACTCTGCACAGGGCCTTGCAGGCGCTGGGACTATCAGCCAGAAAGCTGGTCGTCCCGGATAACCAGGACCTGGATCGATGGCAGGCGGATTACGCCAATGATCTCTGGCAGGCGGATATGCTCCAGGGACCATGGCTGCCTGATCCAAACCGAAAAGGCAAGATGCGACGGTCCTATCTTTACGCCTTCCTTGATGATGCCTCCAGGTTACTCCTCTATGGCCGTTTCTTCTTCAAGGGTGATCTCCCCGCCCTTGAGCTGGTCTTCAAACGCTCTTTACAGCGCTACGGGAAACCGGATCGGGTCTACTACGATAACGGCATGGTCTTCAAGTCCAACCATATGAAGATTGTCTGCGCTGAACTCGGAATCCACCGACCAATCCATACAAGACCTTATAGACCCATGGGCCATGGCAAGATAGAGGCCTTCAACCGTTTTTGTGTCAATCATTTTATCGCAGAGGTTAAGGCTTCAAACATTATCACTCTCCATCAACTCAACGAGGCCTTCCTCGCGTGGGCCGGGGAAGAATACAACCTTCGGAAACATACCGAGATCAGGATGACTCCCAAACAGCGATGGGCAAAGGACTCTTCCCGTATCCAATACATCGATGAAGAAAAACTCCGTATCGCATTTTTGTGGCGAGAAAAAAGGACCCCGGATAAAACCGGTGTTATCCAACTTTTTAACCGGCGCTACAAGATATCTCCTGCCTTGGCCAAAAAAAGGGTTGAGGTCCGGTATGATCCTGAAAGACTCGATCATATAGAAATCTACCAGGAAGGTACTTTTAAACAGCGGGCTAAACCTCTTCAGATAGCACCAAACCGCGCTCCGAAGGAACTGCTTTCTTTGCAACAATATCAGAACTCAGGGGAAAAGACCGACTACCTCGGATGGCTCACACAACAACAGAAGGCAAAAATACAAATCACCCCGTCCGTCAATAACTCCTCAAACACCCAGACACTCGCAGATTTTCTGAACATCCTTCGTGAACGCATCGCCGAGGAAGTCTTCGATGAAAGAGAAGTAACAGCGTTCTTTCAAACTTTTGGACCTTTTGATGCGGACCGGCTCAAATACACTCTGGATAATCTCTTGGCCGTTGAACCCAAAAATCTCCACATCAGCTTCTATCTCAACCATATCCAGGATCAAATACCTGGAGGTAAATGATGAAAGAACAACGCATGCACCTTAAATCCTACTTCGGTTTCTCCAAGATCCCCTTCACCAAGTATATGTGGGCATCCAAAATGTTCGACGCAAAGGCACAGCAGGAATTTATACAGGGCCTCCATTTATGGCTCGAAACACGCGGTATTGCCCTCCTCTATGGCCCTTCTGGTGTGGGAAAAAGCATCAGCTTAAGACGGTTTAAAAACGATTTAGATGAACGCCGCTTTGACGTCTTTTATCTCTTTAATCTCCGCATTACCCCCACAGGGTTCCTCAGGAGTCTCTCCCGCATCCTCGGGTTGCCTGTCCTTTATCACCAGGCTGACCTCTTTGATGCCATCAGTGCATTCCTGGCTCAATATGAAGAGCGAACAGGAAAACACCCTATCATCATATTTGACGACGGTGATGGCCTTTCGGATAAGTTGCTTGAACTGCTCAGACTGCTTGCCAACTTTGCCATGGATTCAGAAGACAGATTCTCTTTCATCCTCTCAGGGTCCCAAAGACTCGCCCTGCGCATCAGAGAACCCCAAAATGAGGCCCTCATGCAGCGTATTGTCTTCTCCCATAACCTCAGAGGATTTACCATAGATGACGCTCGCAAATACATCCATTTCCATCTGGAACGTGCCGAGGGACCCAAAGAACTCTTTGTCGATAACGCCATCCAACTGATCTTTCATCTGGCAAAGGGCATTCCAAGGGTCATGAATCAACTGGCACTCCAGGCCATCATCAGGGCCGCTGTCCACGGGACTCAGACCATAGATGAAAACTTCCTCAAACAGCACGTCCTCAATAACTCCATCTTCGACAACAAACTCGGTGA
>JAUXDR010000114.1 GCA_030618205.1 Deltaproteobacteria bacterium
TTTCAAGACCTATCATTTTAATGGAAATAAGATCGGTGTTAATCAAATAATGATTCTTGATAAAGAGGAATTTGCTTCTATTGAGCCGGATATTATGTCAGAGATGGAAAAACTCTGCCGGGAAGAGCACTACAGCATGATAGCTATGCTGATAATGAATCCGGTGGAAAAGAATGGGGAAGAGATAATCGTCAAGGGTAATACGAAAATTATTGAAAAGGCCTTTGGGGTGACTGTAAAGGATGATAAGTGTTTTATCCCAAAAATCATGTCACGCAAAAAAGACTTCATCCCCAGGATCGGCCGGTTCCTCACGGGCTGATTTCATACAGATGCCTTGGGCAAGTGGATTGAAAAAGTGCTCCCCTTTCCGGGGATACTCTCAACAGCCACGCGGCCGCCATGGGCCTGGGCGATATGTTTGACAATGGCAAGGCCTAGCCCGGTCCCGCCCAGTTGCCGGCTTCTTGCCTTGTCTACACGGTAAAATCGTTCAAAGAGACGGGGTAAATGGTTTTTTTCTATTCCGCAGCCCTGATCACGCACGCTGACAATGGTTTCATTTTCTCTTTGAAGTGCCTCTACCCGAACAGTGCCCCCATCGTTACTGTACTTGATGGCGTTATCAATTAGGTTCACCATAGCCTGTTCAAGGAGCTGGTAATCCAAGTTTGCGACTATTTCTTCAGCACAAGACAGCTCAATCTCTATTTTCTTGGCCATAGCGCCGGCCTCACAGACCTGGATAGCGGTTTCGAGCACGTCCTTTAGCCTGCCCTCATCCAGCACGACTTTTTCTCTTTCAGCCTCCTGCTCAATCCTGGAAAGACTCAGAAGATCTTCAATAATGACCTCAAGGCGATCTACGTGTTTGCCGATGATTTCCAGAAATCGTTCGGCGTCCTCATGATTCTCCACTGCGCCATCCCGGAGGGTCTCCACAAACCCCTTAATGGCTGTAATCGGGGTCTTTATCTCATGGGATACATTGGCAACAAACTCGCGCCGGATCTTTTCAAGTCTTAGAAGGCGTGTCACATCATTCAAAACGATAAGTGCGCCGATTTGCTTCCCTTCTGCATCGCGGAGCAACGTGCCGTGGCCATTAAGAAACCGATCGCTATCAGAGGACAGGACAATTTCCTTTTCAACCGCCTCCTGGCTGGACAATGCATTTTTCACAAATTGCTGAAGGACAGTATTCCTGACCACCTCCTGGATGCTTCGACCTTGGGCCTCAGCAAGATCACATCCGAACATCCTGGCAGCAGCATGGTTCATACTGATAACACGCTCTTCCATATCCACAGCAATAACTCCTTCAACCATGCTGGAAAGCACGGCTTCAATCTCGTTTCGCTGCCGCATGACAGTATCAATATGTTCACGAAGCTCAACGGCCATCCGATTCAGCGACTCGGAAAGGGCCCCGATTTCCTCGGATTCAGCGACTTGTGGTCTGAGGTGGAATTCACCACGAGTGATGGACTCTGCCCAGATCTTGATCTGCTCAATGGGACGGGTAATGCGGCGAGAAACAAACAGACTGAGGATCGCAGCAAATACAGCTACAACAAGGCATCCGAACGTAATCTTGATCTTCATACTCTTTAAGACCAAATCTATGTCATTCACAGGGACGGATGTGCGAACAACCGCAAGGATGTGATTTTTCTTCTTAACAGGTATCCCCACGTACATCATATCCTTTTCCAGGGTCCGGCTGTACCGTGTAGATGTGCCTGAAGGCCCGTTCAAGGCCTCAATGAATTCCGGCCTGTCCACATGATTATCCATTTTTGCAGGATCCTTCTCAGAATCCCCAACGACCTTACCGGAGGGAAGAATGATGGTAATACGGGTTGCAGCACTCTTGCCGATTTTCTTGCACAACAGGTCAATAGCCTTTTCATCCAAGGGATCAAGATGTTCCAAGACCTGTTTCTCAAAAAAGCGAGCTCGTACTTTGAGATCGGATGCAGTTTGTTCAAGAAAGAAATGCTTCAAAGACTCGGATGCATACCATGTTACAGCTACAAGAGAGATGATAGTGATCAATAGATAGGATGGATAAAGTTGCCAGAGCAACCGTCTTTTTTTCGGCATACCCCTATTCCTTGAATCGATATCCGACTCCACGGACCGTCTCGATATACTTACCGGCAGGCCCGAGTTTCTTTCGCAACCCAACGATCTGGACATCCACTGAACGATCAGTGACAGGATGATCCTCACCACGGACAGCTTCAACAATCTGGAAACGGGTAAAGACCCATCCAGGCCTTCTCGCCATATAATTAAGGATGCCGAATTCCGTGAAAGTCAATTGGATAAGCTCACCATTGACGAGCACCTCGTGGCGTCCAGGATCAATTTCGAAATTGTGAATTCGAAGAACCGATGTCTCTTCCAGTTGTTCTTTTATCTTTCTGCGAAGAACCGCTCTGACTCTCGCTAACAGTATCCTCGGACTGAAAGGCTTGGTGATGTAATCGTCGGCTCCAAGTTCCAGCCCTGTTACGATATCCGCTTCCTCGCCCTTGGCTGTCAACATTACAATAGGTATGTTTTTGGTGTCGGGATTATTTTTCAGGCGTCTTGTGACTTCCAGACCGTCTATGCCCGGAAGCATAAGATCCAGCACAACAAGGTCAGGGCTTTCCGACCGCACGAGGCGTAAGGCCTGCTCACCTGATTCCGCGCAAGGAACCTGATAACCTTCTCGCGAAAGATTGAATTTCAGTAATTCCAGGATATCTTCTTCATCGTCTACCGCGAGGACCTTTTGGTTTGCCATGACATGACCCTTAGGGCCGGGGAAAAAATTCTACCAACTTATTTTTTTCCAGGCCCTTATCGTAGATTTATATGAGCTAAAAATTTAACATATAATAGATGTATTAGCGTTCTATCAGGATTGTGTAAAGAATCTGTTAGATTCCCTGGCTATCAGGTACGTATTGGGGGAGGTCCTTTTATTAGCCATATCTTAACATAGTCTTTCACTCCAAAAACCCATTGCCAAGCGAATATTTTTCTTGACAACTTGTCAAAAAAATTTAGTTTAACAGTAAAATTCTATTCGGAGAAACAAATGCAGAGCATAAGTGTTGGTGAACTGAAGGCCCGCTTTTCTGAAGTTCTGGAACAGGTTGGGAAAGGGAAAGAAATCATCATCAGCTACGGCAAGAAACGCAAGAAAGTAGCCGTATTACTGCCCTATGACCATTACACTCCTAAGCAGGATAGGAAACTCGGTATTTTAAAAGATCGCGGGGTGTGCGTGATTCATAAAGATTTTAAGCTAACTGACGAGGAGATGCTGTCGTCATGAGGTATTTGCTGGACACCCACAGCTTTCTATGGGCTGTTTTCAGCCCTGAAAACCTGAGCAAATCGGCAAGAGAAACGATTATGGATCAGGAGAACGAGATTGCCGTCAGTGTAGTAACATTCTGGGAAATCTCCCTCAAATATGCCATGGGAAAACTTGAGCTGATCAACATCCAACCTGAGGCCCTTCCCGAAACGGCTGAGAAAATAGGCATCGATATACTTCAGATAACTCCTCACGAGGCCGCAAGTTTCCATAACCTTCCAAGACTTGCACACAAAGACCCGTTTGACCGCTTGATCATCTGGCAGGCGATTCAACGGAAGATGAGTCTCATATCCAGGGATCAGTCATTCAAGGATTACAAACAATACGGCCTCAAAATGCATTGGTAAGGATTAGGCAAAAACAAGATTTCCTTATTGGGTTCTGATTAGAGAAGAATTAAAAGTCGAGGCTGCTTGGAAGCAGGTTGAAGAATGGCTTGATTGCCCGCCGGTCTGGATTCCCCAGCCTACAGAACGCCACCGTGAAATTCTGGGGCCACTATTGACTGTACATAGTATCAGGGCAAATTGCGAACTATCCATATTTACACCCAATCTGAACGAAAGAGAATGGTGAATCCCATCAAACCCTATGTAATTGACACTGTTTTGGCAGCATCTTTTTCTCTAGCTCGTGAACCTGAAGTCGGCCATCTTCTCGAGAATTGTATTTTTATGGAATTGTGCCGTCGCGATGCAAGGGTTACTTATTTCACTACTCAATCCGGGTATGAAGTGGATTTCGTGGCGGAGTATCCGGATAAATCCTATGGATATAATCCAGGTCTCAGCAGACGTAAGCAAGCGCGTGACTCACTGACAGGAAATCGCTTTTCAGGAATTGGGGAGGGGTTAACCAGTGATCATCCCCAATTTTCCAATTTTCTAAGATTTTAAAGATACTCGTTAAAGCTGGCCGATGAATTAATTTCCTTGACAAAATAATTTTTAATTTGCTAGAGGGCAATAAGTTGTGCCGGAGGGTGGAATTAAAATAATCCGTGTAATCTGCTTGCCCTGTGAAATGCGTAGCCTATTTCTCTGGGGCGAAATCTGTGGATTAAATACAGCTCATTTTGTTGTTTTTTGAAAATTCAGGTAGTTAAAATGACCTGCTG
>JAUXDR010000214.1 GCA_030618205.1 Deltaproteobacteria bacterium
CTTCCGTGAAATTTCTTTCCATACCAGGATGCATACCCTTCCTCCACAAAACCTTCGGCAGACGGCAAGGGATAGTAAACGTGTCCATTCACCTCGTAGGGACGCTGGGTTGCAGGCAATTCCCGAACGGGTATCTTTGTTGTTGTTGATGGTGGTGGTATATGCCGATGCCCACAACCTGATAAATAAAAAAAAAGGGGAAAAACAAGAAAAAAGGCACTAAGGCCGATTTTATTATGAAACTTCAAAAACCGCTGGTGCCGGCACGTACGTGCAGGTTCTAAATCGTTTCTGTCTCTAAAGACGGCTGATATCGACAGCCACGAACATTTCATGGCACACCTCAAAAAATATGACCCGTGCGATTAGCTTTTAGCCGTTAGCTTTTAGCTTAACAGTCCGTTTTTATACAAAGTTTTTACCTAATAGCTAATGGCTGGTATCCGTCTATGTTGAAAAAGTGTAAACTATAAAATGAAGGATGCCTACCTCTTCTTATATTCGGTCAATAATAACAGGACCATGACAAAAAAACATCGTAGGCATTCACAAGTTCATGGTTCAGATGTTCAGGGTTGTTTTCTTTTGTTACAAAATATCCTATCAGCTCTTAGGATTTCCACGCGCCCCTTCCAATTCGCTGAGCTGTATGTCGTCTGGATATAGGGGTAGGCTTATTTGAAACTCAGTCCCCTCCCCCGGGGTGGATTTCACACTTATTTCGCCTTTGTGTTCGCTCACAATACGGTGGACAATCGTCAAACCTAATCCGCTACATCTGGGCTTGGAGGCGAAAAAGGGATCAAAGATCTGTGGGAGATCCCCGGGAGGTATACCACTTCCGGTATCGGCTATTTTGAAAATGATCTGTTTTCCCTGGGGATGGGCGGAAAAGGATAACTTGCCTCCGTTGACCATGGCCTCTTCTGCGTTCAGGATCAAATTCTTAAGCGCAAGGGATAGCAGCCACACATCTCCGGCCAAGAAGACCTCATCGCCCGGGAGTTCAAGGTGCACTTCAATATCAGAACCTGACCTGTTTTGCCGCCACTCATCCATGACGTCTTCTATAAGCTCTTTAAGATTGATCGGCCTGAACTCAGACAGCCGCACCTTAGTGTAATTTTCCACGTCCTGTACCATTTTTTCCAGACGGGCGGTCTCTTTAATAATAATGTCAAGGTACTTGTGGTCCGGGTTTTCAGGGGAAAAGTTCTGCTTGCAACGCCTGGCGAAACCGCCAATGGACATAACGGGATTACGCACTTCATGGGCAATAGCATGGGAAAGCCGTCCGAGTGAGGCCAGCCGTTCACTTTGAATAAGCTTCTGTTGCATTTTCCTGAGCTCATCCGCCGTAAGGATAAATTTCTCCTGCAAGCGCTGATATAGGCGGGCATTCTCCATGGCAATGCCAATCTGGTTGCTAACAATTGTCAAAATGGTTATATCTCGCTCATCAAAAGGGCTTCCCCGTTTATTCAGTACCTCAAGCACACCTATCAGGCGCACCTTGTGTTTTATGGGGACGCAGGCCATGGAGCGAGTCTTGAATCCTGTGTATTCATCCGTCCTGGGGCTGAAGCGCTTATCCATGTCGACATCGGCCACCAGCAAAGGTTTTCTATTAAGGGCTACCCAGCCGGCAATGCCCTCTCCCATGGACAACCGAATCTCTCGCGCCTTATTCCCATAGTTCCCTCGTGCTAATCGAAAAAAGAGTTCATCCCGCTCATAATCGACCTCAAAAATCGAGCTGGCCTCAGCATCCATCAATTCCTCAACGGACTTCATGGCATTGTCCAACACCTCCGCAAGGTCCAAGGTTCCATTGACCATGGTCGACAATCGGGCAAGAGCCATTATTGCATCTTCACACCCCTTGAACATAAATGATGGCCTCTTCTGATAACACTAGAAATTTGTAACCGTTCACGGGATTACAACGCCCGTTTTACCGCGTACCGAACTGTAAGCGTTTACAGGGTGCTGCAGATGCGAGGCGGAGGGTACGCAGACGTACTCCCTGTACTTCAAGTGCCCGACAACAAAGCAGATGTGGTGCCCTGTGAACGCTTACAAAATCACGCACCTTGCAGACAGAACATTTTGAGCATAATCACTTTTTGCAGTATATACAAACGTGAATTCAACCTAAGTTAAGCGATTAGCTGTTAGCCATTAGCGTTTAGCTTTGAAAAATCAAGGCATTACGTTAACTAGAAATAGCACCCAACGGGTTCACCCTGTTGAATCCCCAAAGGGGGCAGCGAAGCTGCATTCAACAGGGTAAAAGTTTGTAATAGCAAAACATCTTACTTGTCAGGGCGGCAGACCGATAATCATTAAACTAATCGCTCAATTTAAGTTAAATTAACAGAATTATGGCCATCTGTTGAAATACAAAATTGACAAAACCATATCGATCATGATATTGTAATACTAAATAGATCGATGGAGGTTTTGGCATGCAAGCAGTAACCGTATCACCGAAATATCAAGTCGTTATACCAAAAACAGTAAGGGAGGCATTGAACCTTCGTCCCGGTCAAAGAATGCAGGTTATAGAACATGATGGACGGATCGAGTTTATACCGGAACGAGACCTTAAAGAACTCCGCGGATTCCTAAAAGGCATAAATACGGAATTCAAACGAGAGGAAGATAGAATATGAATATCGTCGATTCTTCCGGTTGGCTGGCATACTTCGCGGATGAGCCTAATGCCAAGCACTTCCTAACTCCTTTGAATGATGAAGCTTCACTTGTTGTCCCAACGG
>JAUXDR010000013.1 GCA_030618205.1 Deltaproteobacteria bacterium
ACTTTAGGCACTTATAACTTCTCTAATCTTTCCTTCTTCCACACCCGGTTTCTGGAATGGTTTTCTTCGCATCCTGTGCTGGAGGGCCATATCGGCGGCCCTTTGAACATCCTCTTTTAAAACCTCTTTTCGCCCATTAAAAGCAGCTAAGGTCTTGGATGCCTTCATCATCATGATATCGGCTCTGTGTCCATCCACGTTCATATCAATTGCGATCCGGGCGATTAAATACAATATGTCATCAGAAACAGTGACCTGCTCTAGAAGTTCTTTTGCCCGGACGATAGCTTCCTGGAGTTTCTCATCCTCTTCTTCCCAGATTTTTTGAAAGCCAGCAGGGTCTTGCTCGTAAAATGCCCTTCTTTTGACGACCTCAACCCTTTGATCAAGATCTGATATTCCTTCGATATGGACACATAGCCCAAAACGGTCAAGCAGTTGCGGGCGCAACTCACCCTCTTCAGGATTCATGGTCCCGACCAGGATAAACTCCGCGGGATGAGAATAGGAGACCCCCTCTCTCTCAACGACATTGACCCCCATGGCAGCGGAATCAAGGAGGATATCCACTATGTGGTCATCAAGGAGGTTGACCTCATCTACATAAAGGATCCCGCGGTTCGCTCCCGCTAGTATGCCGGGTTCAAAGCGTTTTTCTCCCTTTTTTATGGCATGTTCCAAATCAAGGGTACCTACCACCCTGTCTTCCGTAGAGCCAACGGGAAGCTCAATGACCCGTGTTCTTCTCTTTCTGATTGGAAGTTCTTCTCCGCGATCAAGGCGATTTATACACTCCCGGCACATTTTTGCTTTGTTGTGCGGACTGCACCCGAACTTGCAGTCGGCAACCACTTCTATATCCGGCAAAAGAGCGGCCAAGGACCGTACCGCAGTCGATTTGGCTGTGCCCTTTTCTCCCCTGATCAAAACACCACCAAGTTTCGGGTTGATCGCGTTTAGAATCAGGGCATTCTTCATCTTTTCCTGGCCAACAATGGCTGAAAAATGGTAAATGAGCTTCTGATTTTCCATTTCTTTGTTACCCATTTCTTCAAACTTTACCCCACTTTAGGCACTTATAACTTCTTTTTCTAACTCATACTCAGAAAGACCAAAAGAAAAGCCCCACGGCTGAGCATCCCCAAGGCAGTTGAAACCAATATGATATTCGACCCTAATGAAAAACCGAAAATCGCTGTATATCTGGGAAAAGAGTACCTCAAGGTGAATACAGGAAGCATCAATAAGCTCCCGAGAACGCAGGCTGTAATAGCCTGCAAATCACTCAACATTCCATCTTTGAGCATAGCTCCGAGTGAGGTTGCCCCTACCAGTGGGCTGAAAATATATGTACCCACCGGGAGAACACAGGAGGGAGGTAGTCTGAAAAAGTCAGTCAATGGCCGGACATAATCTACCAGTCCTGTTATGATACCATTATTTATTAGCAGAAATATAACGAAAGTGGTCAATACAAAGATGGCGCTTACCTTTAAAAAAAACTTTCTCTGACGGGTAAAAGCCAAAACAAGCAATTCGCCAAATCTCTTCCTGGTTGTCCCGGCCGTATCGGCAGAACCGGCATCATTTGAATATTCCTCCGGCTCAGGGCCTTTTAACCTTATCCTTCCATATGTGATAACAAATAGGGTCTTGATTATTCCTGAGACAATAAAGGTCAAGAAATAAAGAAGACCTACCTTAATACCCAGCAAGGGGATCATTATTGGAATTTGGTATGTAAAGGTCTCCTTTACATAAACCGGCGTTGTATTAAGGAGGGCAGAGAGCAATGTCTGTCTGGTATTTATTTTTCCTTCCTCATGAAGTTTGGCGAGCATGGTATTTCCGGCAAGGACTGACCCAAAAGATGCCAAAAACGTTATCCCGGCCTGATGGGGCAGATTGGCAAGCCTGGCAAGAGGCCGGCCCATGAATTCCAGTTTTTTAAACAGGCCTGCCTCTATCAACACCTGGGAGACATATAGAGAAATAAACATGATGATTAATACCCTTGGAACGATGTTCCATGTATCGATCAGGCTCTGCAGAAAAAGGCTACTCACCTATACTCTTCCATAAAGGAAAACTTCTTCTTCGACCACTCTTTGACATCTTTCTTGGTTATCACATCAACACTGCCTCCCTGAAAGTCGCCTTTCACATCGCCCATCTTTTCTTCCATCCATCCCTCGATCTCAAGATAGTATTCCTTCAATTCCTCTAGAACTTCAGGATCTGCCTTCCAGACGCCGCGCTTTTCTGCTTCAAGCAGCCTTCTTGCCATCTCTTCCAGGGCCCAGGGATTGTTTTCTTCAAAGAATTTCCGGTTTTCCTCGTTTATGACAAAGGTGCTGGTAATATCATCAAATATCCAATCCGCGACTACCTCTGCGGATGCGTCCCACCCATAAACACGCCCTACGCGTTTGGCTATATCACCGGCCCCCTTGTATCCGTGACGTTTCATCCCTTCGATCCATTTTGGATTCAAGAGTTTTGTGCGGGCTATTCTTTCCATTTCATCCTTCATGTCTCTGGTATCCGGGTGTTGCGGTTCGCTGGTATCTCCCCAGTAAACCTTTGGCTCATTGCCGGAGACTGTTTTGACTGCCGCATACATCCCTCCGTGGAAATCATAGAAACAGCAACAGTCAAGGGGATCTGACTCGTCTGAGGCGAGTTTGTGGAATGTTGCATCAACCGTGCTTAATCGATCGGCGTATTCCTTGTGGGAAATCTCTCCCCAGGCACCTTTTCCATAGGCATAACCCCCTTTTTCTATATATTGCTCTCCAAGGTCGCTCATTGTTTCCCAGGCGCTGGCAGCAACCATCAGACTTACACCGCCTCCCCCGTAAGCGCCGGGCCGTGCGCTGAAAAGACGATATGTTGCCAGACGATCTACCTTTTCTTTATCAAAAGCCCCTTTGCTTATTGCCTTTTCCTTTTCCCGGTACTTGTTCACATGTTTTTTTATGTAGTTGTATTTCTCCCGCTCGTTTAAGGATGCAATCTTGATTATGGTCTCATCAATGAGTTCTATCAAATGGGGAAGTGTGTCCCGGAATATACCACTCGTTCGGATAGTCACGTCTATCCTTGGTCTTTTGAGTTCTTTCAAGGAAATCAATTCCGTGCCTTTTACAATCCCGGATTCTGTCCAAACAGGCCTTGCACCCATAAGATATAATATCTGGGCAATCTGTTCCCCGTCCGCCCGGTAGGTATCAATAGCCCACAAGACCATTCCAATGTTTTCCGGATAGTTTACTTCCTGGTGGAGGTATTTATGGAGCAGGTTGTCTGCCATTTTTACCCCAACCTCCCAGGCCGCTCTGGTTGGAATGGTTCTGGTGTCTATGCTATAAAAATTTCTGCCTGTGGGAAGAACATCTATCTTGCCTCTTGTCAGAAGACCGGAGGCACCCGGCTCAATATATTTCTTATCCATTCCCCTTAATAATTGAGGTATTTCCCTGGCAGTCATTTTCAGTTTTGGGGCAAGGGAGTCTATGGCCCAGGTAATCAACTCAACAAGATCCTCGATCCTATCCGCATTTTTTACCTCCACTACCTCAAGGATATCCTCTTTAACACTTGTGCTGTCTCTTAACCCTCGCTTTACCAGCTCAAACGCCAGCTTGGTGCTCTTGTCAAGCAGCCCTCCGTCTTTCTTTTCAATGATCTCCTCATATTTGTAACCCATCAGTTCCAGGATCAATCTCCTTATGGATGGCCTGTCTCCGTCAAAGCGCATGATGGAAACCAGCATATTTGCCATTTGGTCCTCGTCATGGGTTTGACCCAGGATATGCAATCCATCCTTTATCTGGGTCTCACGGAACAGACTCAGCTTTCCATGCAGTTGCTCAACCAGGACATCAGGAGCTATCTCTTTTTCCTGATCAATAAGATTGGTTTTTTCCGCCAGGGCAAGGACCTGCTCAAAAATAACCTGTTGCCTATTCTCTTCGTTTTGATTTTTTGCATGGGCGTATTGCCCCAAGAGTTCTTCTATCTCCTCTAGCTCATCATATAAACCGGATGGCTGCATGACCGGCCCCATGTGGTCGACCAGGGTGGCATAGGCCCTGCGTTTAGCCAGTATTCCTTCAGAATTGTTTTTTACCGTGTAGATATACAGATGAGGCCTGTCACCAACAATGATCTCAGGGAAACATTCATTGGAAAGCCCTACGCCCTTGCCGGGCAGGAACTCTATGTAACCGTGAGTCCCTACTGAAATAATGACATCTGAGTTTTCCTGCACCCATTTATAGGTGGCAAGACACTGGTGGGTGGGCGGGATGTTCGGATCATGCAGAATCTTGCACACCTTGCCGTCGCACCTGGCCCCGTAACAACCCCTTTTCGGTTCAACCAATACATTAACATTTCCGAAATTGATCCCTGTGACTACAATTTTACCATCATGGACCATGCCTTCACCCGGCGGCTCGCCCCAGCCGGAAATCATCTTTTCCCTGGCATTATGCGGGAGATCACCCAGCCATTGATTATATTTATCCACATCAATAAAATCTATGGCACCACCCTTTTTGACAATCTCATCCACAGTGGTCCAGCGAAACTCACTTATGGCCTTGCGGTCCATAATAATGTCGATCAGTTCCTTACCATTTTCAGGGCAATTGCTGATAGAATATCCTTTTTCCTCCATCTGATGCATGACCCTGGCAACACTCTCCAATGTGTCAAGCCCTGCCCCCCCGGCAACAGATGCCTCAACACCTGCGCAAGGGTTTTTATGGAGAAGGAATGTGACTCTTCTTTTGTGAACAGGGAGCCTGCCTAACTTCAGCCAGGCACAAACTCTATCTAATAGAAAATTAACCCGTTCCGGGATCGGTTTTCTAAGACCATATTTATCTTCACTCTCTTCGTCTCTGGCGCAGATAATTACCGGTTCAATAGTCCCGTTAAACTCCGGCTGTGCCACCCAATAGACCTGACTGGACGGATGTATCCCCTGGGGATTTCCCCTCCATTCTTCTTCCGTTCTTGAACCGGAATAGACTGTTTGAATGATCGGGACATCAAGTTCTTCCAGGATAGTTGATCCTGTCTCCCCTGCGATAGGTATCTGAAGTAGAAAAGAAGATTCACAGTTTATGACCAGGTCCACCCCTTTTAATAATTCAATACCCACCTCTGCGTCAGGACAGCCCTGCCCTCCATAGTCTTTTTTCTGCGCAAAAACCGGCACGGGAAAGATTTTTCTCTTCTCCAGTTCTTGAATAAGGAGATGAATTAAGTGAATATTCTTCTTTATCAAGAGATTTCGAGGGAAGAATATCCCAACTTTATCTGAAGACTGATAGCTTATAGAATCAAACCGTTTCTCATACCATTCCCGATAGTCGTTAAATTCTTGAAATATCCTTTCACCTTCATAATGATAATATCCGATCCAGGGCATATCCATGGTTGTCTTCCTCACTCCCTCACCGGTCTCACCGGCAATATATAGGGATGGCCATTGCTTGAGCTTATTGTTGCTTCTACTCCATAGACTGATCTTATATTTTCAATAGTCATTACCTGCAGTGGTTTCCCGGTGCAAAAGATTTTACCTGCGTTTAGCATCACCATTCTGTCAGAAAAGCGAGATGCGAGATTCAGGTCGTGCATGGCCAAGATGGCAGCCATATCCTTTTTTTTCACCATACTGGAAATCATTTCCATGACCTCCATCTGATGTCTTAGGTCCAGGTTGCTTGTAGGTTCGTCTAAGAGCAGATAATCCGTATCTTGTGCAACTGCTCTGGCTAACAGGACTTTCTGCTTTTGCCCACCGCTTAACTGGTCAAAATCCCTTAAAGCGATATCCTCAAGATTCATGGACTTAAGGATATCCGCCACGATTTGCATATCCTTTTTAGAGGGTTTCCATGCAATATAGGGCCTTCTTCCCATCAAGACCGCATCAAATACGATGATGGGAAATTTGGAGGGCGAGCTCTGTGGTACATAACCGATATATCTTGCATGTGTCATTCTGTTCATCCGGTGGGTGTCCTCGCCATCTATCAGGATCGTTCCCTTATCCGGTTTCACTATTCCAATAATACACTTCAAAAGGGTCGTTTTCCCTGCCCCGTTGGGTCCTACTATACTTAGCACTTCCCCTTTATTTAGTCCTATTTCCACATCTTTCAGGACATTTATGTTTTTGTATGTAAAATCAAGCCCGTGAACTTTTAGCATCACCAGTATTCTCGTGTCCTTTTAATTAACAAGTAAAAGAAAAAAGGTACCCCTATGAAAGAGGTGACTATCCCTATAGGTATGACCTGCGGGGCCCACAAAGCCCTTCCTATTGTGTCTGCCGTTAAGACAAGAACTGCGCCCACCAGTGCAGAAGCAGGAAGAAGGAAACGATGATCTCCTCCGATAACCATTCTTGTTATGTGAGGGGAAACAAGCCCTATGAAACTTATCACACCGGTAAAACATATGGCGCCTGCAGTGATCAATGCGGCAAGGACAACGCCGACCATTCTAATTCTATCAACATTCACCCCCAATGCCTTTGCAGATTCGTCACCTGCAGCAAGGAGATTGAAATCCCATGACCACTTCAGGAGTATGGGCATAGGGAGGAGTATCATAACAGATGCCACGCCTATCTCTTTCCATCCGACCTTGGATAGGCTTCCGAAAAACCAGAATACTATTTCATGGACCTCCTCCATGGTCCCCATATATTGAAAAAGGGAACTGAGCGAAGAGAAAAAAAACATGATAGCAATACCGGCAAGTATCATGGTCTCAGGGGTTGAGACTCTTAATCTGGCTATCCCCACAATAAGGAAAGAGGAAAGCAAGGCAAAAAAGAAGGCGTTTCCGGCAATAAGGTATTCGTTGTGGAAACCAGCGCTGAAAACTATTGCAATCACAGCCCCAAATCCGGCGCTCGATCCTATTCCAAGGGTATATGGTGATGCCAAAGGATTCCTGAGTATGGCCTGAAATACGGTCCCCGCTTGAGCGAGCCCGCATCCCACTAATACAGCCATGACTATGCGGGGAAGCCTCAGTTCCCAGATAATTGCATGGGACAGTCCGGAATCTTGAAATAGTGCAGCAAATGAATCTTTTAGACTGATAGATGATGGGCCCTGCGAAAGGGCTATCAAGGCCACGCCAAACAAAACCACTGCCTGAAGGATGATAAAAGAGAGTTTTCTGGCGCTGAAACCCCTATATTTTTCACATATGTCTTCCATGTGGAACTACTTCAATCCGGCCAAACATATATCCCCTGATATTTGATGCCTTGAAATTTCTCCAGATACTCCCTATGGAGATTTTCCGGTTGAAGATCTTTAAAGATTTCCGGGTGAAACCATTTCGCCATATAACTTGTCCCTATGATAGCCCTCGGTCCTGTCCAGATATCACCTGCCATCACATAAACCTTGCCATTCTTTACGGCCTGAATATTATCCCAGGCAGGCCGGGCCATGATCTTGCGTCTAATGCCTTTCAAGGAACCTGAATCAATCATGGCGTAGCAGTTGCTCAAAGAAGTCGCCTTGATGATGAAATGCGGGTTGTTCGCTAAAACCCACTCAGGGGTTACCTGCGGATAAGGAATAGAAAAATCAGAGCCGATATTATGGCCGCCTGCCATAACACACATCTCATGCGCACCAGAACCAGGACCTACAGCATTGTATTTTGAATAACTCTCCACATAGACATCAGGCCTATAGTTGATATTTTTTAAGGTCCCTTGAATAAGGCTCGGGTTTTTTTGATACCAGGCTGTTAGTTGCCTGGCCTCCTTTTCTCTATTCAGAATCCGGCCAAGGGTCTCTATCTCTTTTTCCAGAGTACTGATCTTGTAAAAATCAAGGCGAATCACATTAATGCCCAGCGGGATCAGCTTTTTTTCCATCTCTACGCCGGGATGCCGGGCATAAGATATCACCATATCGGGATTGAGTGCGGCTATCATCTCATAGTTGGGTTCTGACCATTTACCGACTACGGGCCTGTCCTTTAACCTCGGCCAGAATAGTGGATCTTTGGTAATGCCGTTGTTGATGCCTACAACTAGATCTTCTGCCTTTATCGCACGGACTACCTCCAGGGCATCGGAGGTCAGGACTACGAGTTTTTTAACCGGCAGTCTTACCTCTACGGATTCCCCCAAAGCGTCTTGTATGCAGATACTTTCCCCTCTTTTATTGTGAGGGGTGGCCCCCTCAACTATAATAGTCAAACAAAAGAGTAAAATGACGACAGTTTGTGCGATGAACCACAATTTTCTCATAACTACTCAAAACCTTCCTGATCCGGTTAGTTGCGCTAATATTTGAGGGTCATTTCGACCATAAAAGTCCTTCCGTCTCCCTCGTAATATTCCCAGTACTTGTCATCAAAGATATTATCCACGGAGAGGGACACATCAGTCCATTTTGTTGGAGATACAGTTATCTTGGCATCCAGGTAAAAGGCCGGTTCATAGGTCTGATAGACCCCTTCTGCTTTGTCCTTATTGTCTGAGTCGTTGAATATCTTGCTAAAATATCGACCTGTGAGATTCCCTTTGACCCACTTGTACTCTGCGTCGAGGCCAAAATTGTACATCGTTCTTGGGATCCCGGTGATTCTCTTATCTTCTGACGCAGGATCAGCTGAATTATCTGTGATCTCAGCTTGTGTCCAGGTGTAATTGCCCCAGGCCGTAAGCCAGTCGGTAATCTGCTGTGACACCTCAAATTCCACTCCATACGTGCGTGCATCACCGGCGTTCTTCCGTGTCTTGGTATGGGCATCCTGATCCACTTGGTAGTAGATCAGATCGTCAATATCATTTCGGAACCCTGTGAGGGATAGCCTGGTCTTTCTATCAAAAAAATATTGATCCACGCCTGCCTCATAGGTCCAGACCGTTTCAGGATCCAGATCCGGGTTGGATCGATACTCCCATCCCCAGGATTTCCATGTTCGATAAAGCTCATATAGATTGGGGGCACGAAAGGCGTGGCCGGCAGAAGCCCTCAAGGTAGTATCGGGAAGGGCTTTCCAGACCACAGACGCCTTGGGGCTGAACTCGGACTCTGTATTGCTGTCATATGAGGTCTCAGAACCAGGGGCACCGGATTCCCCGCTGTAGACCTTCCAGGTGTCATAACGACCGCCAAGATAGAGGGTCAGGGGTTCGATAATATTCCATTCATCCTGTGCAAATACCGCCCAGATCCTATCTTTGCCGCCTGAGTAAAAGGTACTGCTGCTTTTATGTGAATACCTTCGATAGTGAGGAACATCATAATCGTCTGTATCTGACTTATCTTCCCGGTAAGAGACACCGAGAGTAAGAAGATGCGACTCTCTGATTGGTACATCCGTCCGAACCTCGGAAAACCAAGTCTTATTCTTGGATATCTTCATATTACCCGGCGAGTCATAATAGGTCTGCGATGAACCACCGGACTCGGTGGTATAGCGATCGTCTGACCTCGTATGGCCAATTTGCCAATTAAGCTGCACCGGCCCAAAGAGCTCTTTGAAAGAAAAGGTATATACGTCAGTATCATTTCTCCCTATACCCGTATAACTTATAAAATCATTTGGTCTGAAACGGGCCCTTTGGTCCGGTCCGGCAATCGCGTGAGTTGTATCATCCCCGAAGGTACCCATCTTTGTATGCGGACGGTCATAGTCGTACTCGTGGCGTCCTGATAATGCCGTAAAGGCAATGTTGCCGGTATCAGAGAAATCAAATGTTGCCTTGCCATCCAGACTCCTCCTTTCAGCATTGTTACGACCTTTGTCACCAACCACCCATTTTGTCGGGTTTCCGTACTTATCATCCATTGAATGCCCTCCGGATACCGTCCCCTCTCCGTCTGAGATCGTTCTGAGCACAGGCGTGGTCACATATCCGTTTGTTGATTCTTCCTCATAACCAATGCGCAGGCTGAATTTATCAAAAAAGCGATTACCAGCACTGAAACGGCAGTGTTTGGAGTCATGGGTGCCGAGGCCTCCGGTAGCTCTGAGCTCCAGCTTTTCCGGGGTCTTTGTAATGATATTAATAACGCCGCCCATGGCATTGCCGCCATAGAGGGCTGATCCCGCACCGCGGATAACCTCTATTCGTTCAATATTCTCTACTGGGAGCATCCCCCATTCCACTCCACCTGTATAGGCGTCGTTCAGAGGCTGACCGTCCATAAGAACCAGCGTGTATTGGTCGCCCTTAAAGCCCCTCACCCTCACGTTCGATGTGGAATCCATCAACCCCTTTTTTCTTGACGTAAAGACACCCCTGACCTCTGAAAGGGCCTCATCAACTGTTTGGATATTACGCATCTCGATATCCTCACTTGAGATAACTGAGACACTGCCAGGTGCATCTTCAATACTTTTTTCGGTCTTGGTTGCCGACACCACAATCTCATCCAGCTTGATAACTCCCTTCTCTTTCTCCCCTGCCCAACTCACTTGGGGCACGACAAGAGCCATGATGACCAATAAAAAAACAATCAACTTCAAGCCCTTCATCCCATCTCCTCCTTAATTCTACACAATACCTTATGTTGGGCACGTCGCTGCCGCTCCTTTACTCAACCTACGGAAAAACTCCCCTCCTTAATGTCAAAAACGCCGCTGGCTCTGAGATATCTAATTGGTTGACTACCGCCGCATATGCCTCACGTGAGTTCAAACACTATGGTAAGCTCTGGCGGGATATCCCTTTTGAGATGCAAATCTTGCTACGAATTTTATAAAAGTACTACTATTACTAAAAATGTCAATTTGGGGATGATTAATCTCTAACGTGGATGGGTTTGGGGCAGATCTT
>JAUXDR010000032.1 GCA_030618205.1 Deltaproteobacteria bacterium
TGTTTGTCCAACGTAATTCTGTTCAGTACGAAAATCGTTGTTGGCAAAACGTTCATCAACTGTTGCCTGCTGAAGTTCTATCAACGATGGTTTGTTAAAGAACTCTCGATCATCTGCCAATCTAAGCAACTCAACAAATCGTGCCGCTCGTTTCTGATCCGGAGTCGCCCGCTCAATCTCGAATGAAGACTTTGTTTCCTTTGTGTAGAGATAAGAAACAGCTCGCCGCAGGACTTCTTCGGGATAGTTCCCAAATACTTCCATCCCTTTTTTGTTTAGCTGAAGGTCAATGCAATTTTTCAAATTGTCGGTGCGTCGAATCATGGGGCAAAAGCGCCGATCACCTAAAAGATTATCAGTAACCTTCTGCCGTCGGTGCGGTATGCCTTTGGCGGTGTAGTACTTGGACTGATCGAGCAAATCAACGTAATTGGTCACCTTAGAGGGATCTAAGTCGAGTTCTTTGCCCATAAGATACTCGTATAGGAACCAAGTTTTTCGTGCATACTTCCCAGCCGGGGTCTCCTTAATGAAACGTTCTAACTCCTTGTGGTCAACCACTGAGAAAAGAGCGTTGAGGATTTCCAGATTTATCCCCTCAAATTTTAGGGCAAATTTCAAATGATCCTCCAGGTCATCACCTGGATCATATCTCTTCGTATAGATCTCAGTCCTCCGGTGGCCCTCTATGACCGTCTTGCGTCTCCTTTTTTCAGCTATAAATGACTTAGCATAGTGTGGTATGACGTCGAGAAAATACCGGCGAACCAATTCACCGTAACCTACCAGCTTAAGCCCTTCAGTTGGGTTGATTTCTATATTTTTCACCGGCTCACCGTTGCGAAATATTTTTTACTGTAGAAAAAAGTATTTTATTTGCCCTTATTGTAGCATAAATTATTTTATTTGCAAAATTTTTCAACTGGTACCATTTTTACGTTTAAATTCGTAGCAAAACCTATTTTATGGTGAAAATGTGCGTTTATTTAACCCAACATTCTTAAAAACACATTTTTTGGCAAGGCCATGGACATCGAGTGGGCCAAGGACAGTGACAGGGATAAGGGCCTGGTAAAAAATAAGGGTAACCGTTCAGGGGTTCAGAGGTTCAAAGGCTCATTGAATGCATTCTATTGATTATAATCCCTCAATTCCTCAATCACCAAATCACCAAATCCCTCACGTCCCTCGCGTCCCTCGCGTTCGGCCGCCATTCTGGCAGGGGGGAAAAGCCAGGGATTCGGCAGCAACAAGGCCCTGGCTCCCTGGTTCACCGGCTATGTTATAGATGCCGTAGTGCAAGCGGCCATGGGCGCGTGCCTCTGTTGGAAGACATACCGCGCCACATCGTTAGTCCTGCTGATATCCTAAAAATATGTCCCTCCTTCGAATGTCTCACCAGTGCAAACACGCCTGAAAAACTGGCAAGACTGGAAAAATTTGCGCGCACTAATCCTCAATCCCGCCACGAGTCATTGCCTAATAGGAAAGAGTAGATTATAAATTAAAATCGCTCTTCTTTAATAAAGAGCATGGTTTAAGCCATCCTTATGGAGCCAAGCATCCCACACGACTCCTGGTTTGCGTGGGATGTGAGTTTACTTTCCAGGAAAGGAAATGGGATAATGAAGGGTCTCATGAGCCCTGAATCACCACCTTCCCCTGCGGTAGAAATTGACAACGATCTGATAGCCGTTGATAAAGGTAACAAAAATGGAGTTGTTTCAGAAGAAAAACTCTTAAATGCCGTGGTTAGTCATGGTGCACATAAAATAGCAAAATGATCTTTTAAAATAGCTAGTTACAATTAAACGGTTACAGTTAAAGATGCTGTTTGCTGGTTAAAACCGGGTGTGAGTATTGCTATTGTTCTTTGATCTTTCTGAGAATTGCCCTGCCTTTCCACCAGAAAAAAATCCCAAAAAGCCCAAAAATGATGGAGACGCCCATTATGGCCTTTTGATGTCTGCTATAGGAACTTACAGCACTCTCTCCAGATTGCTGGTCAGCCTGCAACTCCATAGTCTCATCAACCGGCACGAAAATTTCCAGACGGTGTCCTATTTCATCATCTACGACGACCTTCCAATCACCCGGACTATCTGGAAAAAAACAGAATCGGCCATTCCTATCCGTCCTGCCGGATTGAAAAGTGAGCTTTGCGCCAGGAGCGGAAATATTTACCTTGGCGTAACTCATGGGTTCACCAGTGTCATACCAAGCGGTGACCACCATACCCCCTGCATCTACTCTTCCCCTCACACCATGAGCGTAAATCACACCGGGTAGCAAAAAGACAACACCTAAAAACATCATTAGTTGTTTACATTTCATTACGTTGCTTTTTTCTTTTACCAAAGTAGAGATAGACTAACAGACCTAAACCAATTGTTGCTAACCCGAACATCGAGCTTACGGGTCTGCTCTTGATGCAAAAATAGATAATCCAGAGATTGCCTATCACGAACAGAAATGGGGTCACGGGGTATCCTACGGTCTTATAATTCCTCGTGAGCCCGGGTTGTCTTATCCTGAGCAGTATCATTCCCACTACAGTGAGCATGGCACACAACGAGAGCGTAAAGCCGATATATATGAGAAGCCTGTCAAAGGATGCGGTAATAACCATGACAATTGCAATACCTGCTTGCAGCAAGATGGCATATGCGGGCGTGCTGCGTAGGCCATTGACTCTTCCAAAAAGTCCAAAAAAGACACCGTCTCTTGACATGGCATAATATACCCTTGGCCCGGTCATAATCATGGCGCTTAGAACAGAAAGAAGGCCTATGGCAATAGCTCCGGCAAAGTATTTGCTGATATGACCGCCGAACAAAGAAGCCGCAGACTCTGCCCCGACTTCGAGGATCCCGCTCATCTCCCTGGCGGGAAGCGCGTAAATATATACGACGTTCAAAAGCAGATAAAGACATATAACAAAAAATGTCCCGGTAAAAAGAGCGAGTGGTATGTTTCTGCTTGGATTCTTGATCTCCCCCCCGATATAAGCTGCAGCATTCCATCCACTGTAAGCAAATGAGACAAATATCAGAGAAATGGCAAATTTGTCTTGGAAGACTGATCCCATTGCCAGATCTCCGGAGAAATTGCCTGCTGAACCATGACCCAGGAAAAGCCCGGCTACAACAAATACAACCACAATACCTACCTTAAAGACAGTCAATGCATTCTGAACCCTGCTCCCCATCAAGAGGCTGTGATAATGAACCAGCGAAAGGATAATGATCACACCGATAGCCACCACACTCTGTGGCGATATGGCAACGATGTTGACACCTAAGAAAGAAAGAGTCATTTCTGGACCAAGGGGAAGCGAAAAAGAGCGAAATAAATAGACGGCAAAGGCAATGGAAGCTGCTGCAATAGGAGCTGAAAAACCCACGATAAGAGATACCCAGCCGGAAAGGAAGCCCATACCTTTGCCAAAGCTTTCCCTCAAAAACACATACTCCCCGCCTGCCCGTGGGAACATGGCCCCCAACTCCCCATAACAAAGGGCACCACACAGTGCGAATATGCCTCCTACAAGCCAGCAAAGAAGCATGGTTTGAGGATCGCCGAGTTCTTCTATAATGAACCCGGAGGTAGTAAATATCCCGGTTCCCACCATGTTGGCTATCACCAAAATGGTGGCCGAAAAGAAACCGATCTCTCTTTTCAGGTCATGGCTATTCAGTCTGTTTTTCAGAGTTATTCCCCTGTTCCGCACAGGTTGAAATTTTTTCTCCTCTAATTTCAACATAACCTCTTCGACCTGACATTCTCCTGTTCCCGATATGCGTGTCTACCAAACAATCCTGCAATTCTCGCGCTTTTCAGCCTCCTCAAGCACATATCCCCTGAGTGGAAATGGATAGTGAACCGGAGCAAGCAAGTCATCGGTCGGGCTTACTATTCCTTTTTTTTCGGCAATCGAAGCAAGTTCGGATGGTCTGACAATCCAGATTTTGGTGAATAGGGCGGCAGAATCCGGCTGCAGCTTGTCGATGAGTGCGAAAGTCTCGTCAATAGACTCTTTACATTCCCCAGGTCCACCAAACACAAAGCACGGCGTTGCCTTGATTCCCGTGTCCTCCAGTATCCTTGTTGTATATTCTATGTCTTTGGTACTAAAGCCTGACCTGTAGATTTTCAGCATCCTGTCAGAGCCGCTATGTCCATTGACATACGCCGCAACCATGCCCGCACGCTTCATGGAACCGGCCAGATCTTCTGGGAAGTACTGTGGCAAAGGCCATATTATACCAGTCCAGGTCAATCGGTCCGACAAGTCCGTGATTCCTTTGCATATGCTTCTGGCATACTCCACTGGAACATTCATTATATCGTCTGTAAAGGAGATGTTTTCAAAGCCCTGTCGAACGAGATTCCTTATTTCTGCGATGACCCTGTAGGGCGGCCTCAATCTCAAGTTGTTCCTGGCGCAGGGGCAGAACATACACTTGCCGATACAGCCATATTTTGCGCTGACACAGGCGGCGAATCCCCCCTTCCGATACTTGGTAACGTCGACTATGTCCCGTTTGAAGAACATGTTCAGATATTCTCTTGGTTCTTCTTCAAATATGCACCCTCGTTCGACTTTGCCTTCTTCTATTCTAATCAGCAAAGTCAGCATCGCGGGTACTCCGCACCCAGAAACGCCATAGTCTCCATCAACATATGACAGGATCTCCTTAGGCTGAATGGCGTGGGCTTAGATGGAAATCCGCAGCATGGCCCAAGAGTTTCAAGTAGGTGTCATGCACCCCCTCACTATCAAATGCCGCAAGGGACATCACACCAGAACCATGGGCTGTAGGCACGAACTGGAATAATGACGGCCGATTCAGATAGATCACTGCCATTTCATCCCACACATAAAAATGCTCATCAGATAGAAGGTGTCTCACGGCAAAAGACCTATGGTTGCTCGCCACCAAACGGGCCGCTGGTGTATCCATCCCTTCTATTTCCTTGTAAAGCTTCTGGTCAAAGTGAAGTAGTCTTTCCTCTGGAAGGCCCATGAAATATATCTTCAGGCCGGAATCAAAAACAAAACGGGCAGAATCTGGATCTCGATTGTTGTTCCAACCTGGAAGAGGATCGTCTGGATGTGCCCCGTAATAGATGAGACGAGAAATTCTCTCCTTGATTTCAGGGTTCAGCCGAAGCGCCTCGGCCAGATTTATTAAAGGCCCGAGGCAGAGATAAAGGACATCTTCGTCCAGGGATTCCAAGGTGTTTACAATCTCCGCCGGAGCTGCCCGGCCCGCAGATACCTTGCTGGCCACTCCGGGCGATTCAGGCCATCTCACATTCTCAGACAATGACCGCCAGGAAGGAGGCGGTTTCCCAAAGTCCTTTCCTTGCGCAATATTTGTGTCTTGCCTTTTGAAATATTGTAAAAGCGTTGCTAAATTCCGGTAGCCGACCTGAGGAGATGTAGACCCGTCCGAAGTGACGATCAACGGGATGTCGAGCATGTCTGAGTTAAGGAGCATAGCCAATGCCCGCATGTCGTCCAGCGCCATATCCGTATCCACAATGACTGTGACCTTGTATGTGTGCGCCTGCGCAAAAGCTGAAGAAAGGCACAGTAATACGGCAAGATAAACGACGAGAACTCTTTTTCGGATCATCAAAGACCTCTTAACTGCGCAAGGCCTTAAACTACGATTTTCTCAGACTGGCTATGAGTTCTGAAAACGACCGGGGCACTTGCTAAGTGGGTTTGTTGCGCAATCACTGTACTAAAAACGTGAAAGAGTAGTTGTAGCGGTAATTGTCACATTCCTCTTTGTCCGGGTAAGGCACTTCGTACATGACATTCACCAACCAGTTCCCCTTTTCCAAAAGCTTGATACCGGCTATTCCATCTTTGTCAGTCTTCGTGCTGAGGGCAAAAGTATTCGGCTGGTCTGAAAAGCCCGCGTAAATGGCACGGACATCAACGGAAGCAAGGGCTTTACCATCATAAATAACCTTCACCGGCAATATCTCACCCTGCTTCAGATGTTTTCCATCTCTCAGCAGAATAATCTCCAAAAGATCGCCAACAGGCTGGGCAGGCATCTTTTCCCTGTCGCCCACATTCATGACCGCCTTGGCCCTTATGTCATAACGAAAGCAGGAAACCACGTTCTCCAGGCCCCTTTTGGGCTGAAGCTTGTGCCCATCAGTCGTCTTGCTCAGAAAGCCGGGGTGGATATTTGCCAGTATCGCATAGCAACCTTGTGCTGTGGGAACAAATTCAAATTCAGTCGGGGATACCTGCTTCAGGGGAATTCTAGTGCCTTTTGAATCCAGGGCATAAACCTCGTTCAGAAACCCCTCCTTGATCACCTCATCTCTTGGGAATTTGTGTCCCCAGCCGATCTCAATCCGAACCTTTTGCCCCACCTCTGGTCGATCATCATCAATGTTGAGCCACAAGGAGTGTGCCCGGGCAAGAGACGTTGAGAAACAAAACGGCAGCAGCAAGAACAATAGAAATGTATTCTTTATCATAAGATATCTCCTTAAACATATTCGTACCGACCTTTACTCCATCTATTTCTGCATCAGTTTCATGGCCGACTCATAGGGCTTGCCTTCCAAAAAACGCCCGATAAACAACAGGCCCATGAATCTTTCCTTGTCTTTTGCGAGCTTTTCTCCCATATCAGCCACCGTACCGCGCAAGATGCGCTCTCGATCAGGATACCCGGCCCAGTAGACCACGGCACACGGCATATCCGGCGGGAGGACTTCCTGAAGCACAGCGAATACCTTTTGTGGCTTCCACAGGGCCATGTAAAAGACCATTGTTGATTCATATTTCGCCAGGTCCTTGAGTAATTGGCGATCTTTCATACTCCAACCCATTAGGGAAAAAGGCGCTGACTGTATGACAAAGCGGATATCATGCGCCGGGATCGTGCTTTTCCCCAAGGCTGCCATGGCTGCCGCGAAGCCGTAGTGGACATCGGAATACTTGGCACCTACAGTGAAAGTGGCGTTACGAGGAAGAAAAAAGCTCAGATGCCCGTTAAGGTTGTCCGTTCTCTGAAAGTCGTTTCTGAGATAACCATCCGTGTCCCCTCTACTTGCTGAAAAATGGTAACCCACGACATTGCCGACACCCCCATCAACAGAGCCTGACACGTTATAGGTATCATACCTTCCATAGCCACCCTTTAAGCTCACATCAGGTTTGGGGTCATCTGTCTTTTTTCCCTTTTTCGTAATCATGTTTATCACGCCACCGATAGCAAAAGGATGAAGCACAGAGTGCCCGCCCCGGATGATTTCAATACTTTCGATATCATCCAAATTCAACGTGGACCAGTCAACAATGTACCTGCCGTAGTGGCCGGTTTGATTGATCCTGCGACCGTCGATCTCTATGACCATGCGCCCTTCGTTGAGGCCACGGATGGATACCTCGTCGCCCGGGCTGGCCATTAGCGGATGGCGCGTTGCACATCGATTCCACCGATTTCGGTCAGCACGTCTGTCAGCGTATTAACCTCACCGGGCCTTTCGAATTCATCCAGGTTAATGATGGTCTTCTCGGTTGTTATCTCAACGCCCGGCTGCGGGGCCATCACTGTGATGGCCCCAATATCAATCGGCTCTGGTTCCTTTTCCTTGGCCAATCCAGGAATTGAGATCGTGACCATGATAAAGGCAAGTCCGGTAACAAGAAAAATGTTCCGAAACTGTTTCCATTTCCCCTTTGATTTCACTCCTCTTTTCTCCCCTCTTAGCCACAGTGACACCTGACTTGAAACGTCAAAGCAGGATATCACCTGGTGTCGTGTAGGCTATTTTTTCGGGATATCCCTTTTGAGATGCAAATCTTGCTACGAATTTTATAAAAGTACTACTATTACTAAAAATGTCAATTTGGGGATGATTAATCTCTAACGTGGATGGGTTTGGGGCAGATCTT
>JAUXDR010000024.1 GCA_030618205.1 Deltaproteobacteria bacterium
AGTTCGAGCCATCCGCGATTCATTGAGTCATAGAGGTCGGCCTCCTGGTCTGCTCTCCAGGAGTCAACAGTCCACTCGGTGGGTTCCTCAAATCCTTTGCAGTGGTCCTCTTTGACTACAAAAAAGAACTCCTCTTCTTCTCCTGTGAGCTTATCCTGCTGTCTGAGACTTGCAATTCCTATGGGGTAGTAACGACAGCAGACAGGACGGTCGGAATAGACCTGGCAACCTTTCGGGCTGACAAAGGGACAGCGCCCTCCTTCTTCTTCCAGCATCCTGAGTCTGGCAATTGGCAGTTCTGTCTGGCCAAGCATCTCAGGTGTTGTATAAAGTTGTAAAAACATATCCGCTGTGAGACCGAGCATGTTCTTGATTCGAACTATATCGTACGGAGTGAGAATAATATTTACGTTGTGGCAGCACCGGTTGAAACAGGATATCCCGGGGTAACAGCGGAAATTGAAGGTACTGTCCTTTTCAAGGCGGACAGGATCTATCACCCCGCCGGGTTCACCCATCTTGAGGGCGCTGTCGACTTCTTTTTCAATGTGTTCAAGTGTCATTTCGTCTCATACCATTATGTGTGTTCTGGTTAATGCCAAATGAATTGCCTGTAGTGGCCTGTAATTAAGGAATATCGCAATATTTTATTGCCTGATCAAGCCACAATATAAAACTATAACACAAATTGTTTGTAGCGAACATACTGTTTGCATATTTGTAATAGTACACTGATCCTTCGGCATTAAGGAATCAGGGAAGCTGCAGTAATGCCCAGCTTGTTTAAAAGTTACTTATGTTGTCACGGTTACTCTGCCTTGAACCGGAGTCCTTTTTTCGGTGTCCCGAAGATACAGCAACGTTTCTTTTTGCTCGGTTGAAGGAATTCCTGATATAGAAGGTGTATTTGGTAAAATTGAACGAATTCCCTCTTCTTCTCATCCATGTAAAACCGGATTAAGAGCCCGCTTCATACCGTTCATGTATGTTGCGGCATCCATGTAGAGAAGGACCTTTTGGGGAAACAGGACAGCTACAAAAGCCGTCTGGAAGAAATCGGACTTACTGTGGACTGTTTCCCTGTTCAATACATGACGGCAATTTTGCGAGAGGCTCAGAAGTTGACATTTCTTGACAATTGTAGCACTTTTATAAGGGATATACTATTGGAGGGAGGGCTTTCATTTAATATTCCCAATGGAAAAGAGACTGCGCTATTTTTGTTCCTGCTGCCAATGTATTGTTATGAGGCATTTTTTCTCATTTTTTATCATACCGGCCGTGGTTGCTGCGTTGCTGACTGCACCTGCATGGGCACAGGAAAAGATCATGAGGCGGGACACGAATGAGGACGGAAAAATAGACCAGATCGCCCTTTTTGACAGACGCGGCAAGCTCATCATGATCGAGATTGACAGCAATGCCGATGAGGTCATGGATCGATTCCAGTATTACGAAAAGGAGCAGATCATAAGGGTCGAAAGGGACACTGATCATGACAGGCAGATTGATTGCCGGGACTATTTTGAAGCAGGGAAAAGAGTTCGACAGGAACGTTCCTCAACCGACACCGGCCGGGTGATTCAAGTTATACAATTTGATTCAGAGGAGCGACCCCTGAAGATGCAAAAAGATACTACAAGAGACGGCTTGTTTGACAGTATTTATCATTTCGAGGAGGGAATGCTCTCCTCGTACACAAAAGATACGGATGGCGATAACAAGCCGAATATCTGGCAGACCTATCAGGATGATAAACCCTTGCAGAGACGTGTGGATAACGACGGGGACGGCCGGGTGGAGAGGATCATCTTTTATGACGCCGAAGGCCTTCCCAAGGAAAGCCGTCATGATCTGGACAGAGACGGAAAGATGGATGCATTTCGCGGTTACCGCCAGGGAATTCTCTTTGATGAGAAAAAGGATTTGGATCACGATGGAAGGTTTGAGATCATAACCCGGTTCAAGGATGATCAGCCTATTGAACAGCAAAAAGATGCCAACAAGGACGGCCGATTTGACTTCATAACGCAGTTCAAGAATGGCAAGCCTTATTATCAGGAGAAAGACACCAATTTTGATGAGAAAAAGGATGTCTTTATACACTTTGACGCGGACGGCTATGCTGAAAGGATGGAGGAAGACACCAAGTATACCGGCAGGATTGACAGGATCAGGACCTACCGTGGAGGTCAGCCGGTCAAGGTAATGTATGATGCTGACGGCGATGGATTTAAGGAGGTCATTACGCTGTTTAAAGATGGCAAGGCCTGTCGTCAGACCGAGGATCGTAATCAAGACGGAAAGCCGGATATAACAATCTTTTTTAATGCCAAGGAAGAAAAACAAAAGGTTGAGAGCGATACAAATCTCAACGGCAGGATCGACACCTGGGAATATTACAAGGATGGACGGCTTTCAAGAGTAGAAAAAGACGAGGAAGGAAACGGAAAGATAAGCCTGAAGATTTTCTATAAGAATGAAAAGAAATACTGGCTTATCAGGGACAAGGACAGTGACGGCCGCTTTGAGGTCACACAGTGGTTTAACAAGCCCCAATGGTCCATGGTGATGGAACTGGATTCCGATGGAGACAAGAAACCAGAGGGTCGCTATTGCTATAAAGAAAGCGTCTTAAGGATCAAAGAGATTGATGAGGACAGTGACGGCAATCCGGATCTGATAGAGCATTACAATGCTAAGGGTAAACTGACCAAGAGCCAGGAAAAACATGAGGCGGCTGATCGCATGGACACTACCTGGTTTTACAACGAAGCTGAAGAAGCGATCCGGGCCGAAAAGGATCATACCGGAGATGGCAGTGTGGACACCTGGTATTATTACCATAAGGGAAATCTGACCACTGTTGAGGAAGATACAAACGCAGACGGAAAGCCCGATCTGTGGGAAGAATACGACGAGTCAGAGGCACTGGTGAAACGTTCGAAAGATCTGAATTTCGACGGCAAACCGGATCTTGAAGAAAACGCGGGAGAGCAGGTGAATAGTGAATAATGATATGGTTGGAGGAAGGTAATGATGAAAAAGAACTGTACAATTACTCTAATTTTTTTTAGTGCCTTTTTTCTTTTTGCAGAAATCTGTGCTCTTGGTTGTGGATTTGAGGAATACCGGGAGATAAATTACACCAAGGAAATGGTGCGGGCCATGAACGCCGCCTTTAAGGCGCGTATCGAATTGGGCCTGGAAAAGGGTGACGAAAAAATGCTTGTCCTGACCAATGCTTCATACGGTACGGTAAGCGGCAAGACTACCGAACCCTTTCTGGATATTGTCTCCAATGTCACTGCATGCTCGATGGGCACACGAAGCCTTTTGGTGGTTCATACGCCTTACGACAAACCCCTATGGTGTGCATTATACAGAAAGGATACGGGCAAAACAGTGTTCATCAAGTGGAAGGAAAACAGGTTCCAGCAGCAGGTCCTGAATGTTTCTCCTGACAAGATTTTGAGTAGTGAGGCCTGGAAGACTGCCGCCGCCGGACTTATCGGCACAGAGACCCTTTTTTCTGTGGTAACCATCAGCAATTCCTGGTCCGCCGGCGTATCCCAGCACCTCTTAAAGAGCGCCGAATTCCATAATCATATCTGCCCCGGGCTAAATGCGGGCTATCTTTTGGCAGAACACTTGAACAAGAATTATCCTCTGCGCAGAGCCGAACAATATGTCTTTGTGGCGGCGCCGCCCACTTGCGCCAGCGACGTCCTGCAAGTCATGTATGACGCCACGGTCGGGAAAAAAGGGACTTTTGCCAAATTGGTCGGCAAGGAAAAGTTGAAAAAATATGCAGGAGACCTGTGGTTTGATGGTATGCCCCTGTCTCCGCTTCCCACCATTGCCATTCGTGTGAGCAAGAGTTCAAACTCCTGTGAGGGAGTTGTCATGGGTTTTGACTGGAAGACCCTTTTTAAGGATACCGGTGTGGATAGTCAGGATTTGGCGCCTCCCGGAGGGCAATCCAATCCCTTGTATTTTGTCTCCAGGGCCACTGTGTCCATCAAGCTGGCTTCCATGAAGCTGGATGACAAGCTCAAGTATGTGAAGGACGTCAAGAGATTTTTCGGCCAGGCTGCCATGGTTCAGAAAATCACCAGTGAAGGGACAGATCCCTATGCTGTCATTTGGAGTATGTAGTCGAAGTCTTGCTATACCTTGAATATTGAAAGAAACGAAAGGTGTATTGGATGAAACACAACCTACTGCTTTGGACAGGCATGATCTGGCTTTTTTGCTTGTTTATTTCCATTCCATGCATGGCGCACAGGGTAAATCTTTTTGCATGGGTGGAAGGGGATACTGTTTTCACAGAGAGTTTTTTTTCAGATGGTGCGAAATCCATCGGTTCCCGGATAGATGTCTTTGACCCGGAAGGGGAGATGCTATTGACCGGAAAGACGGATGACGAGGGGAGATTTTCTTTTAAGATACCCAAGAAAACGGATCTCACGATCGTGCTCAATGCCTCCATTGGTCACAGGGTTGAATATATACTCTCTGCCGGTGAAATGACCGGGATAAAAAGTTCCACACATGTTAAGGGTGGTAAACAGTCCGCTGAAATCAAGGAAGGAGAGAAGGAAGTAAGTGATGAGAGATAAGTTGTTTTTTGTAATTGCAATTTGTTATGCCTTATTAATCTCTTTACCGAGTAATTTGATGGCCGACGATGAGAAGGCTGATGTATACGTTTTGGGAGAGATTACAGTTAAAGGCGAACTGATCCGTCCTACCAAGCAAACGGGCGATTCTCTGTACACAGGAAGCTCGGTAACCAGAAAGGGAATTGAGCTTTTAGGCACACCTGCAGAAACAAGCGTCTATAATGCACTAAATATTCTCCCGGGTATTAATGTGGAGAGCTTTGACCCTTATGGTCTGAGTTATTCATATTCGCGTGTAAGGGGACTAAAAGACATGTATATCGGGATGACGGTCGAGGGTATTCCGAATTACGGCATTATGCCTATTGGAGCACGGGAGTATATATATGATACAGAGAACATAGAAAGCGTCAGCTTATACAAAGGAGCAAGTCCTGCTGACCTGGGAACAGGCTCAGGCAACAGGGGCGGTGCAATAGAGTTGCAGATGAGAAGACCGGAGAACAAAATCGGGGCTGAGATAATCCAGAGCTTTGGTTCAGATGATTTCATGAGGTCGTTTTTAAGGGTCGACTCTGGAAAGTTGCCGACAGAAACAAAGCTCTTTGCATCATATTCTTATTCGAAAGCCGATAAATGGAAAGGAAAAGGGGATCTTGGTCCGAGGGACCATGTTACATTGGGATTAAACCAGGAACTTGGTAAGAAAGGAAAATTGGATCTTTTTTTTAATTTTAATGAAATTGAGAGACATACTTTCCAGAGTCTGACTTACCAGGAAGCCAAACATATAGACACTTATTACAACAAGTCGTTTATATCGGATCTTTCCAGCGATGCCAAAAGAAATACTAACTATTATGACTACAATCGCGAAAAATTGATAAACAGAGACCTTATGTCAATTATCGATATTGACATTTCTGAAAACGCTCACCTGTCTCTTAAACCATACCTTTCCAGTGAGAACACAAGCAAGATGGGAAAAGCCCAATTCCCGGTCCCGGGGTTAGGCAAGACACCGGGCATACTGGACAGAATCACAGATTTGGAACGATATGGCCTTATCCCAGAGGTAAATGGTGACATTTCAGACTTTGAGATAACTGCCGGTTATTGGTTTGAATCTCATAATCTGGAAAAATATGTCAAGAGATATATCACTCCCGGCAATAGGTTAGAGTACAAGGGATACTTGTATTATTCAGAAAATGAAGGGCACGGGGAAATACACAGTCCTTATGCAAAGGTATCTTATGAATCGGAAAAGTTCAGATTCCAGGCAGGATTGAAGTATTTTTATTATGAGGAACCGGCAAGTACAGGGTACACTACTAATGCAACAACACTGGAATTAAGAGAAGACCCTGATATCAGCTTAAAGGCAACGGATTATGATGAGTTCTTACCCACAGTCGGCCTTGGCTACCAGTTTAACGAGAATATTGAAATGTACGTCAACTATGGCAGAAACTACATGAGACCTTATGCTTATGTCCCGGTTACAACAACTTATGTAAGCAACAGGGCATCATTCAAGGCTGCCGGTATGACATTACAGGATATTCTTGATAAATGGGAGATGGAAACATCAGACAATTTCGATATCAGTTTCAGGTATCATAGTAAATATTTCTCAATAACTCCAGTAGCTTTCTATAGCAAACACCATGACCTGCTGGTCAAGGTCGATGACCAGAACGTAATTAAAACAGATGGCACCCCGGTCAGTTATCATCAGAATGTCGGCGATGCCACCTCTTATGGTTTTGAACTGGAAGTGAGTTTCTATCCATTGAAAGATTTAATCTTCTATTTTAGCCCTAGTTACACCAATATGAGTTTTGACGACGACTTTGGAATAGGGAACAGTATCCTGAAGATCAAAGGCAACCAGCTCCCCGACACCCCGAAATGGATTATAAAATCAGGCTTGATTTACACAATAGGCGATTTTGAGATAAGTCCGGCAGTCAGGTGGATTGATAAAAGGTATGGCGACGCCTTGAACCAGGAAAAAATTGATGATTATGCTATCGTCGATTTGGGTATAAAGTACTCAAGAGAAAACCTCTTTTGGTTAAAAGAAGCAATTGCTCGGTTTGAAATAAAGAATTTATTCGATGAAAAATATGTCGGCGCAATCTATGCGAGCGATACTGAGACTGATGTGGATTACTATGCCGGTTCACCCTTTACAGTAATATTCAGTATAGGTGCAAAGTTTTAGTCAACGGCATTGATCATCAGAAAAGGTTGACTTTTTTTCAAAAAACATGGCACTGAATCAATATTCATGCCACCTAAGTTTATCTCTCTTTTTAAGATAAAGAACATTTTGGTCGGTTAAAGGAGGTTTAGGAGATGTTCGATTTTCTCGCAAAAGGCGGTGTGCTCGTAATACCGATCCTTTTGTGCTCTGTGGTTGCATTGGCTATTTTCCTGGAAAGGTTGATCCATTTTTCCAGGATACGCATCCGGAGTTTTGGATTGGTGAAGAATGTCGCTAAGCATGTGCGAGACGGTGAGCCTGCCCGGGCCATTGAGCTTGCAAGAGGGAGCGAATCTCCTATGGCACGCATCCTGGCAAGTGCTTTGGAGGTCATAGATAATGACAGGGAGACCTTTGAGACAGTGGTTGTTCACTCTACAGGGGAGGAGGTCAGGGAGCTTTCCCGATATCTCCAGGTGCTTGCTACTATTGGAAGTATTGCTCCGTTGCTCGGTCTGCTGGGAACGGTTGTCGGTATGATCAAGGCCTTTATGGTCATTCAGCAGATGGGTGGCAAGGTCAATGCTGCTGTCCTTGCCGGCGGTATATGGGAGGCCATGCTGACTACGGCCTTGGGCCTTGCTGTAGCGCTTCCCACCATGGTGGTCCACAGCTATCTCGTATCGCGTGTGGACAACTATGAGGCCCAGCTCCAGGACGGCATGGTGACCTTTATCAAGGCTGCAGGAAGGTGACCTGATCATGCTTGTCCATCTCAAACGAAGGCCCCGCATGGGAGTCCAGGTCCCTCTGACTTCTCTGATTGATATCGTGTTTCTCCTTTTGATCTATTTCCTGCTTACTACAAATTTTATGGTTGAAGAGGGGATCAAGATCAAGCTCCCCCAGGCCAAGGCCTCGACTCCACAGGTTGAGGAGGTGATTACCGTCTATGTGGACCGGCAAGGGAGAGCGTTTCTCGGAACCAGGGAGGTCTCCATGGCCGCTCTTTTTGATGGTCTCAAGGAGATGATCGGAAGCAAGGAGGACAAGCTGGTCGTTGTCAGGGCTGACCGGGCAGTGATTCTGAATAAGGCTGTAAAGGTCATGGATGTAGCCAAGGCAGCCGGGGCTGGACGTCTCTGCCTGGCAACCGAAAAAGAATTTTAAATTTAAAGTGAAATCCCAGTCCAAAAGAAGTCCCAACCGGCTTTTGTATGGTCTGTTGTGCGTATCTTTTGTTATACATCTTGTCCTATTCATGCATATTTCCGGGCTTTACAGTTCAAGCTCGCTTGCTTATATCGAATTGACACTTCAAAATATATCAAAAGCTCCCACAAGGAGTATTCCCAGGCCACGTCACAGACCCAAGCCGCCTGATCAGACACAGGAGATTAAAGAGCTGAGAGTAACCCAGCTCGTACCCCGCTTAAACCCCATAAGCATTGAGCCGGTTGAAAAAGACCTGCCTGACAGCCTTGTGGAGGGGATAAGCATGCCGGAAATCCCGGATGTTCCCAGCCCGGATATCTCCGACTGGAGTCCGGATCAATCCGCCTACGATTACACAACAACCGACAGCTACCTGGAGATGGTGCGGCTCAAAATAGAAAGGCACAAGAAATATCCCGATAGTGCCAGGATCAGACAGATAGAAGGCAGTGTGACTGTATGTTTTGTGATTACACCTGAAGGAGATATTAAATCGGCCGAGGTTGTGAGGACATCAGGGAACAGGGCTCTGGATGGAGCAGCTCTTATGGCAGTAAAGGATGCTGTCCCGTTTCCAAAAGCACCTGCAAGTCTTTTTAAGGGAGATATCCCATTGGAGCTTACCATAGTGTTTGAGCTGACCTGAGTACCAAGATCTGCCCCAAACCCATCCACGTTAGAGATTAATCATCCCCAAATTGACATTTTTAGTAATAGTAGTACTTTTATAAAATTCGTAGCAAGATTTGCATCTCAAAAGGGATATCCCG
>JAUXDR010000269.1 GCA_030618205.1 Deltaproteobacteria bacterium
ACGTCTTACACCCCTTACCAGCCGGAAATGAGCCAGGGAACCCTGCAGGCGATCTATGAGTATCAGACCCTTGCTGCGCGGCTTCTGGGCATGGAAATAGCCACTGCATCACATTATGACGGCGCCGCGGCCCTGGCTGAATCACTCCTCATGGCCATCCGTATTTCCAAACGAAAAAAAGTCGCTATTTCAAGCCTGATTCATCCACTTTATCGTCAGGTAGTTAGAACCTATTTTGAACCAACCGGCTTTGAGATTGTGGAACTCGGCTATCTGGAAAATGGTATGACCGATATTGCCGGGCTTGATGACATGGACGATCTTGCAGCCGTTGCGATTCAGTCACCTAATTTTTTCGGATGTATTGAGAACCTGCGGGCCGTTGGGGAAAAGGCCCATGATAAAAAAGCGCTCTTTATTGCTTCCTTTACGGAGGCCCTTGCTTACGGCCTCTTGAAAAGCCCTGGGGCACAAGGCGCCGATATTGTATGCGGAGAAGGTCAGAGTCTGGGGATACCCCGTTCCTTTGGCGGACCGGCCCTTGGGATGCTTGCAAGCAGAAAGAAATACATGCGCAGCCTGCCTGGTCGCCTGGTGGGCAAAACCAAAGACCTGGACGGAAAGAGGGGCTTTGTTCTGACTCTTGCCACCAGGGAGCAGCATATTCGCCGGGAAAAGGCAACCTCCAACATCTGCACCAACAACAGTCTCTGTGCTTTGGCGGCCGTCATGTATATGGCCTCTCTCGGTGGTACGGGGATCAGGGAGCTTGCCGTTCTCAACCGTGACAAGGCCGAGTATCTTAAAAAGGGATTGAAAAAGGCTGGATGCAAAATCGCTTTTGAGACCCCAACATTCAATGAATTTGTCGTCGAGTTTCCGAATGGCTTTGAGGCCACCTATGAGCGACTAATGGAAAAAAATATTGTACCAGGCCTTTCTCTGGCTCCCTACTATCCTGAACTTGCCAACCACTATCTTTTGTGTGTCACGGAAACCAAGTCCAGGGACGACATGGATGCCCTGGTGATGGAGGTTTAGTCATGAAAGAATCTGTAGGAACTACAGGACTGATACTGAATGAACCGTTCCTTTGGGAAAAGGGGAGAAAGGGAAGAAGCGGATTTTCCCTTCCCCGGCGTGATGTTGAATCTGTCCCTCTGGACCAGGAATTGAGAGGCCAAGGGCCGGACTTTCCGGATTTGAGTGAGGTTGACGTGGTACGCCATTACACCAGGCTGTCCCAGTGGAATTTCGGTGTAGATACCGGCATGTACCCCCTAGGTTCATGTACCATGAAATACAGTCCCAAGACCAATGAAAGACAGGCAAACCTTCCGGGATTTGCTGAAGCCCATCCCCTGCTTCCGCCCAGCCTGTCCCAGGGAATGCTCAGGATGATGTTTGAACTTGAGCAATACCTTGCGGAAATCACCGGCATGGACGCGACCACCCTTCAGCCTGCGGCAGGGGCCCATGGAGAACTCACCGGCATGCTCCTGATTCATGCCTTTCACAAAAGCAAGGGATCGCAACGTTCAAAGATCATTGTCCCTGATACTGCCCACGGTACAAACCCCGCCTCTGTAGCTCTGTGCGGCTACTGTTCCGTGCCGGTAAAATCGAATGAACATGGGATACTTTCAGTAGAGGCCATTGCAGAGGTCATGGACGAAGACACGGCCGGTATCATGATCACTAACCCGAACACGCTGGGCCTTTTTGAAGAAAACAGCCGGAAAATCGCGGAGATCATCCACGCCAAAGGCGGGTTGGTCTATTGTGACGGTGCAAACATGAATGCCGTCATGGGTATAGTGCATATGGGCAAGATCGGGGTTGACGTAATGCATCTGAACCTCCATAAGACCTTTTCCACGCCTCACGGGGGAGGCGGGCCGGGCTCAGGTCCTGTGTGTGTCAAAAAAGACCTTGAGCCATTTCTCCCTGTTCCCCGCGTAGTCAAGGAAAAGGAGAGATACGTCCTTTCCGGAGATTATCCTGAATCTATCGGCAAGGTACAGGCCTTTCACGGAAATGTAGGTGTTA
>JAUXDR010000161.1 GCA_030618205.1 Deltaproteobacteria bacterium
ATCGCCGCAAAGGCCGTAGCCTTTAAAGAGGCCCAGAGAGACGATTTTAAAATATACCAGCAGCAGATTGTTTTAAACGCAAAGACCCTTGCAAAGACCTTGCAGGACCAAGGATTTCGCCTGGTCTCAGGGGGCACGGACAATCACCTTTTACTTATGGATCTTTCAGACAAGGATCTCACTGGGGCGAAGGCAGAGGAGGTGCTGGAGCGGTCCGGTATCACGGTAAATAAAAACACTATTCCCTTTGATACCCGTTCCCCGAGTGTTACAAGCGGTATCCGGATCGGGACCCCTGCAGTAACTACGAGAGGGCTCAAAGAACAAGAGATGGAAGAAGTAGGTAACTACATCTCAGAACTCTTGAACCACCCTGAAGACGACAAGTTGATCGGAGATATTAAAATGAAGATCCGGTCCCTGTGCGAGAGGTTTCCGCTATATTCCGAACGTCTGGCACGATTTTCTGAATGTTGAATTCTGAATGCTGAATGGAAAAAAATTTAAAATATATATTTCATTAATTCAACATTCACAATTCACAATTCAACATTTTCTATGCAGATAAATTGGGAAACATGGAAGAAGATATCAGAAATTCGAGGCCGTCCTGGGACGCCTACTTCATGTCCATAGCGCACCTGGTTGCCCAGAGGTCCACGTGCCTGCGCCGTAAAGTAGGGGCAATTCTTGTAAAAAATCGTCGTATATTGGCCACAGGTTACAACGGTGTGCCGAGTGGCTTGAGGCACTGCCTTGAAATAGGTTGCCTGAGGGAAGAACTCAAGGTCCCTTCGGGCGAGAGGCACGAGCTCTGCAGAGGGCTCCATGCTGAACAAAATGTAATTATTCAAGCTGCACACCATGGGATTTCCGTAGCCGGCTCTATTCTGTACTGTACTAATCTGCCCTGTGTTATATGCACAAAGATGCTGATAAATGCCGGCATCCGGTCTATCTGTTACGCAAAAGGCTATGCAGATCCCATGTCCCGTGATATGTTGGCAGAGGCCGGAATAGATCTTATAGAATTCCGGGAAACTAACTCCTCAACCGGTTGAAATTCAATGAAGTGCCCATTCTGTAGTTCTTCAGAGAGTAAAGTTGTTGACTCCAGGTCCAGCCAGGACAGCAGGGCCATACGTCGACGCCGGGAATGCCTGTCTTGTCATGAGCGTTTTACTACCTATGAGAGGATTGAAAATTTTCAGCCCATGGTAGTCAAAAAGGACGGAAGGCGTGAATCCTTTGACCGGAGAAAGATTGTTGAGGGGATAGTAAAGGCCTGTGAAAAGAGGCCGGTGAGCATGGACGAAGTGGAGGCCTTTGTCAGCGATCTTGAGAAAGAAATCCAAGATAGAGGAGAAAGGGAGTTGGAGAGCAGATTCTTAGGGGAACGTGTTATGTCTCAATTGAGGGCATGGGACGATGTGGCTTACGTTCGCTTTGCCTCCGTATACAAGCAGTTTAAGGACCTCAATGAGTTCATGGAACAACTGCAAGAACTGCTGAGCGAAAGTTCCCGCAATCAGAGTTCTTGAATGTGGTCCGGTGAAGATATCAAATATATGCGCAGGGCCCTTAGACATGGTGAGAATGGCCTTGGGTACACCACCCCAAACCCTGCCGTAGGCGCGGTTGTGGCCCGGCAAGGCATGATCCTGGGAGAAGGCCGGCACCAGAAGGCCGGCACACCCCATGCTGAATTCCATGCCCTGAGGGCCGCTGGAGATGCGGCCAAAGGGGCTGATCTGTATGTGACCCTGGAACCCTGCAACCACATCGGCCGGACACCGCCCTGCACACATGCCATACTGCAGGCAGGCATCAGAAGGGTCGTAATCGGGACGCTTGATCCCAATCCGAAGGTGGCAGGAGGCGGCTCAGAGTTTCTGCGGGACAAGGGCATTGAAGTCGAGACAGGGTGTCTCAGAGATGAGTGCCGTCTTTTGATTGCCCCCTTTACCAAACACATATTAACCGGTATTCCCTGGGTCAGATCAAAGGTGGCATGCAGCCTGGACGGCAGGACTGCAACCCGCACAGGTCACTCCAAGTGGATTACCAATCAGCAGGCCCGCAGATCGGGGCATCGCCTGAGGGAAATAAGTGACGCCATACTGGTCGGCAAAGGCACCATAGTGGCGGACAATCCACAGCTTACTTGCAGAAAGGGCAAAAAAACTGTTAAAGATCCCATCAGGGTGGTGCTGGACAGTGGACTGAGCGTTGATCCCACCAGCCGGATATGCCGCCTGAAGTCCTCTGCACCTACTGTGATAATCGGGGTGGAAGGTAAATCCACAGATGAGCACAGGAAGGCCCTGGAGGCATCCGGTGCAAAGGTCTGGTTTACGCCGCCCGATGGGCAAGGCAGGGTAAACATCAGGGATGTGCTCAGGATGCTGGGCGACTTTGGGGCGCAGTCACTTCTGGTGGAAGGCGGGGCCACGGTCCACGGGGCATTCTGGGACCGGGCGTTTGTTGATGAAGCCTTTTTTTATTATGCTCCCATGGTAATCGGCGGAAAGGATGCCCGGCCCGCAATAGGCGGTTCAGGGGCCAAGAACGTGGAAAGGGCAACAAGGCTGTCAAAGGTACAACATCGCAAGCTGGGCGATAATTGGTTGATCCGTGGTCTGGTCACAAATATTGATTCCTTCTGGAGCTGACCATAAATGTTTACAGGGATAATTCATGGTCTTGGGACCCTCAAGGATGTTCGTCAGGCAGGTCAAGGTCTGGTCTTTACTATTTATCCTGACCTCTCTATTAAAGATCCACAGGAGGGGGAGAGTATTGCTGTGAACGGGGTCTGCCTGACCGCCGCTACTATTTCCCATGATGTTTTTCGTGTGGAAATTTCACCAGAGACCCTTTCAAGGACCACATTGTCCGGGCTCAGGGTTGGAAGCCGTGTTAATCTTGAGCGGGCACTCAGGCTCTCGGACCGTCTTGGCGGACATCTGGTAAGTGGTCATGTGGATGGAATAGGAGAAATAGTTGAAAAGGAGCATCTAAGCCAGTTTACTTTATTTACTATAGCTATTCCCGAGAACCTTGACCGGTATCTCATTGAAAAAGGGTCTGTTGCAATTGACGGCATCAGCCTTACTGTAAACAGTTGTGGTAAGGGCCGTTTCTCCGTGGCCATCATCCCGCATACTGCCAAGCTCACTACTATGGGTTTCAGGAAGAGGGGAGATAAAATCAATATTGAGGTAGATCTTATTGGGAAGTATATTGAAAAATTACTTTTGGCTGGGCATATTAAAACAGAGAAACCGACCAATATTGATACGGAGTTTCTGGCACAGCATGGGTTTATATAGTATCTGAACGGAAAGGCCGTTCAGACACAATTTTGAATTCTAAGTTTTGAATTTTGAATTAAAAAAAGGAAATAACCTTAATATGTTAATTGTCTCTGACCTAAATTGAGAAAACAAAAGACGAAAATTTTTGTAACCGTTCACGGGATTACAACGCCCGTTTTACCGCAACCCACCGAACTGTAAGCGTTTACAGGGTGCTGCAGATGCGAGGCGGAGGGTACGCAGACGTACTCCCTGTACTTCAAGTGCCCG
>JAUXDR010000155.1 GCA_030618205.1 Deltaproteobacteria bacterium
CGCCTCGCATCTGCAGCACCCTGTAAACGCTTACAGTTCGGTGAGTTGCCGTAAAACTGGCGTTGTAATCCCGTGAACGGTTACAATGTTTTTAAATTCGGGAGAGGGCATATGAGTGATCAGGAACTTCATCTATTAGAAGATAAAGTCGATAGTCTATTAAGATATTGTGAACAATTGGTGTCTGAGCGGGATGATTTTCGCAGAAAGACACAGGAACAGGATTCGCAGCTAAAGGAACTTGAAAATAAATTGGCCCGGTTTGAAGAAGAGAGGGAAAATGTTCGTCTTCGGGTTTCAGACCTCTTAGGTAAAATCGACCAGGTCGATACGTTTTCAAAAGGAGCTGAGGATACTGCTATACCACGTCAGACTGATATGCCTTTGGGCGTCTAGATAAATTGGAAACGACACAAATAAAATTTAATTTTTTTGGTCAGGTGTACGAACTAAAGGCCGATGATCCGGAGGTTGATGTCAAGGAAGTCATAGAATATGTTCAAGCGAAGGTTAGAGAACAGGAGACCTCAAACAAGGGCTTGGCCCCTCACAAGATGGTGGTTTTAGCCATGCTTAACGTAGGTAAAGACTATATATTAGCCAGACATCAATTGAGGGAATTAAAAGAGACGGTCGTTAGCAAAACCAGTCGATTGGTTGCCAAAATTGATTCCGCGATGGATTAAGTTGGCAGATTGTGGTATTGTAATAAAATAGAAGAATTAATAGTATAGGTATTGCCATTTTTGGACACAGATGGACACAGATGGTCAAATTAATTATCTGTGTATATCTGCGAAAATCTGTGTCCTGTTTAACTTGAGTTTTTTCCCCTGCTGTGTTGGTGATTGGCAGAGTTTGTTGAGCCAACTCTCTTTACAAGGGGGTCTCCTCTTCGCATAGGGATGGAAGGAGAGAAATCTCTTTCCCGAATAGCGGATGAGACGCCCACCTGGTTTACCAGGTTCAATAGATTTTGTCCACACGGCATAAGTGGGGGATTTTATGGGCTATAACCCCGTTCGGGTTCATATATATAAAACGGATATGGTAATAGGTTGCACATCCATGTGATGTGTTTAGGGAAAATTGAGCAACGGCCGGACCTGACTGCATGGTTAAAGATGCCATAAAATTGGTTTGGAAATCCGGCCGATTTGCAATAATAGCTGGACTATTTTAACGAGGTTTTTTTTGCGAACAAAATCCTCTTAAGCAAAAACTCGAAAAAAGCGAAGTTGATTATCTTAATTCGGGGCTTGGGAAAAGGCTTTGGACTGATTCAGAAGAAGGATATTTTATACCTGATGGGCCTTTCATAGTCACAGCACATTTTTTGGGTCGATCCCGGCCCGGATCTCAACCGCCTGCCAAAATCCGTATGTAACCGTCATCAGACGCTCCACAGGGGAGCCGAGATGGGGTGTGGCCATCCTATATGGAAGGGAGGTGCCACCCATCATGGAATTTTCTTACCTTTTAGTTTCGACCATTTTGGGCCTGTGTATTGGCTTAGCTGCAGGCATATGGCTTACCAAACGCAGGACTGTTGACACAGTTGATTCAATAAAAGAGGAAGTTGAGCGCTTAAAGAAAGATGCCCTTGCAGAGGCAGAGAGACTGCGCAAGGAAGCCAGGATCCAGGGACAGGAGGAAACATTTCAATTAAAAAAAGAGGCCGAGAAAGAGATAAAGGAGTGGAAGATTGAACTGCGCAGTCAAGAAGGGCGTCTACAGCAAAAAGAGCAGCAGGTAAATCGCAAATATGAGCTGGTTGACCACAAGGAAATTGAGGTCCTTGAGAAGGAAAAAGCATTGCAGCAGTTAGAGCATACTCTCGATGAAAAGGGAAAAGAGATAAAGGGCCTGGTAAATAAACAGAGGAGCCAGCTTGAAAAGATATCAGGTATGTCGGTTCAGGAGGCCAAGGACTGTCTGCTCGAGACATTAGAAGTGGATGTTAGACAGGACGCGGCTAAACTGATTAAAAAGATAGAGACAGAGACCAAGGATACTGCGGAGAAAAAGTCCAAGGAGATAATAGCACTGGCCATAGCTAGGTATGCAGGTGAATATATAGCTGAGCGGACTGTTTCAGTGGTACACTTGCCCAGTGACGAGATGAAAGGGCGTATAATAGGCCGGGAAGGTAGAAATATCCGGGCTATAGAGGCAGCTACCGGCATAGATCTCATTATTGATGATACTCCTGAAGCCGTTCTTTTGTCCGGTTTCAATTCAGTGCGTAGAGAAGTGGCCAGGATTTCCCTTGAGAGGCTGATTGCTGATGGCAGAATTCATCCAGCCCGCATTGAAGAGGTGGTAAAAAAGGTAGAAAAAGAAATAGATAATACCATTCGGGAGACGGGAGAACAGGCTGCTTTTGATATTGGAGCCTATGGGATTCATGCTGAACTAATAAAGCTATTGGGCAAGCTTCGTTTCCGCACCAGCTATGCCCAGAATGTATTGCAGCATTCTATCGAGGTCGCTTTCCTTTGTGGGATAATGGCCTCTGAGTTGGGTGTCAACGTTAAGAAGGCAAAACGGGCCGGACTGCTTCATGACATTGGGAAGGCTGTGGACCATGAAGTAGAAGGACCGCATGCCGTTATAGGTGCCGATCTGGCCAGGAAGTATGGTGAGTCTCAGGATATCGTACATGCCATTGCAGCACATCACGAAGATGTGAAACCAGATACAGTGATGGCGGTCCTTGTGCAGGCTGCGGATGCCCTTTCAGGAGCAAGGCCCGGGGCCAGGCGGGAAATGCTTGAGAGCTATGTGCGGCGCCTGGAAGATTTGGAGGGTATTGCCAAGTCATTTGCAGGTGTCAAGAAGTCCTATGCTATCCAGGCAGGCCGTGAAATACGCATAGTTGTTCTCAGTGACAAGGTGTCTGATGCAGAAACTCCGCTTCTATGCCGGGAGGTGGCAAAAAAGATAGAGAGCGAATTGAGTTATCCCGGTCAAATCAAGGTGACAGTGATACGGGAGACAAGGGCCGTGGATTACGCGAAATAAGGTGTACATGACATGGAGCAGGATCTGAAAAAGGCCATGGAACTCATTCATAGGGGGGCTGTGGAGGTTTTCGATGAGAATGAGCTGGAGGGTAAACTGAAAAGAGCCATTAAGACCGGCATACCCTTAAGGATCAAGGCTGGTTTTGATCCAACCGCTCCTGATCTGCACCTGGGACATACAGTACTTATACAGAAGATGAAGCACTTCCAGGATCTTGGCCACCGTGTGATGTTTCTCATAGGAGATTTTACCGGTTTGATAGGAGATCCATCCGGAAAGTCCGAGACAAGGCCTCCTCTCACTCCTCAGCAGGTACAGGAGAATGCCGGGACATATAAAGAGCAGATCTTTAAGATCCTGGACCCGGAAAAGACTGAGGTTGTCTTTAACAGTGTGTGGATGCAGGAGATCAAGTCCATAGACATGATCCGTCTGTGTGCCAAGCATACTGTGGCCAGGATGCTGGAGAGGGATGATTTCAAGAAGCGCTTTCAGGCCCAAAAACCCATAGGAATACATGAATTTATCTATCCCCTGATCCAGGGCTATGACTCTGTAGCTATAAAGGCAGACATTGAGCTTGGGGGCACTGACCAGACTTTTAACCTGTTGGTGGGGCGACACATACAAAAAGAGTACG
>JAUXDR010000261.1 GCA_030618205.1 Deltaproteobacteria bacterium
TTTTAAAGACCCTGGAGGAACCCCCCTCTCATGTGTACTTCATATTTGCAACCACTGAACCAGAGAAGATCCCAGCCACCATACATTCGAGGTGTCAGCATTATGAATTCCGCAGACTGGGTACTGCGGAGTTGGCGGATCACCTGGGCAAGATAGTCCAGGCAGAGGGCATTGGCCTCCAGCAGGATGCAACGCTTTTGTTGGCAAGAGAGGCCGAGGGCAGCGTAAGGGACAGTCTGAGCCTTCTTGACCAGGTGGCTGCTTATGGTGCGACTTCATTAAAAGAGGTTTGTGAGGTCCTGGGTATTGTGGGGACCCAGGTGCTCGAGGAGCTTGCCGTTGCTATCCTTGAAAGTGATGTAGCCAAGGCCCTCAGGCTTATTGACGATGTTTACAGCTTTGGGGGAAACATCCAGAAATTCACTACAGACCTGGTGTTTTTTTTCAGGAACCTTATGGTGCTGAAAAACCTTGGTCCGGAGAGGGCAGCAACTTTGATGGACTTGAGCAAGGAAGATGTAGGTGAGTTTTCTCCCGTCATTTCAAAGTATACTGCCCATAGCCTTTTCCAGGTACTGGACGCCTTGATGAAGGGGCAGGAGGCAATATACAGGAGCACCACTCCCAAGCTCTCTCTTGAAATGCTGGTGATCCGGCTGTGTAGTATGAAAGAGGTTGTGGGGATAGATGACCTCCTGGGAAAAGTAGATAAGCTTTTATCCTCAGGACGAACAGGGAAGGAAAATTTTTCTGAACAACCTCAGGAAGAGATAAGCGCAGTCCTTGAAACCGATTCTGTTACCCGGACGCCCAAAGAATGCAGCCCGGAGACATGGACTGATTTTGTAGATTTTGTTAAAGAACAACACCCCGTTCTTGGGTCGCTACTGGCCTGTTGTGAGTGGGTTGAGACAGAGAGCAACGGGGATCGGGTCCAACTCAGGTGCCGGTCAGGTATGCAGCATGACATGCTCTGCGAAGTGGACCATCAGCAGCGACTGAGAGAGCTGACGAAAAAGTTTTTTAGTCGCGCAATCGATATTGTAATAGAAGAGACCAGTGTTACAAACAATGGTAACGCCGGAGGGACCGGGAAGACTTATAGTCTGCGGGATGAACTGATTCAATCCTCCCTGGTCCAGGAGGCGGTCAAGGTCTTTCATGCGCGGATTTCCGACGTGAGAGTCTTTTCCAATAGAGGACAGAAGTGAAAGGAGTTATATAATGCAGCCAAACATGAAGGAAATGATGAGGCAGGCTCAACGCCTCCAGGCCAAGATGGGACAACTCCAGAGTGAGCTGGCCACAAAGGAGATAGAGGCCTCTGTAGGAGGCGGGATGGTTAAGGCCGTTGCTAACGGCAAGCCGGAAATAGTATCAATAACTATTGAAAAAGAAGTTGTAGACCCTGAAGATGTGGAAATGCTGCAGGATCTTGTAGTGGCAGCGGTAAATGAGGCGCTGGCCCGGTCTAAAGAGATGGTAGAAGGAGAAATGGCAAAGCTGACAGGCGGCCTCAAGTTGCCGGGGATGTAAATGTCCTCTGCTTTTCCACCTGCCCTTAGCAGGCTTATTAAGAACCTGGAAAGGCTTCCGGGAGTCGGTGAAAAGACTGCCACACGCTTTGCCCTTCAGATATTGAGGTGGCCAAAGGCCCAAGCCCAGGAACTGGTGAGGTCCATTGCAGAACTCCACGACAAGATAGGATTATGCTCTGTTTGTTTTACTTTTTCCGAGCAGGACCCATGTCCTGTTTGTGCCGACCCCAAAAGGGATATCTCTGTGGTCTGTGTAGTGGAAGATCCCGGAGACTTGCTGGCCCTGGAAAAGGCAGGGGCCTTCAGGGGGCGCTACCATGTGCTGCACGGGGTCCTTGCACCAATGGAAGGGATAGGACCGGATCAGCTTAAAATTGGGCAACTCCTCGAACGCATACAAAAGAAAGATATAAAAGAGGTAATACTTGCAACAAGCAGCACTGTTGCCGGAGAGGCTACGTCAGCATTTTTGGCTGAAAGCCTGAAAAAGTGCAGCGTACAGGTTACGCGGATTGCCTGCGGCATACCTATGGGCATGGATCTAAAGTACGCAGATCAAATGACATTGCAAAAAGCCCTGGAAGCCCGAACCATCTGTTGAGCCGT
>JAUXDR010000176.1 GCA_030618205.1 Deltaproteobacteria bacterium
AGAAGAGGTTGTCGTTGTCGAGGTTCCAGAAAAGATAGTTTTACGTGGAATCAACTTCGACTTTGACAAATCCAATATCAAGCCCGAATTTATGCCGGTCCTTGATGAAGCAGTTGAGATATTAAAAGAAAATCCTGATATAAAAGTAATTATTGAGGGGCATACCGATTGGACAGGGCCGGAGAAATATAACCAGGGTCTGTCTGAGCGAAGAGCAGCCTCTGTATGTAACTATCTGGTCAAGAAGGGAATCGCTCAAAACAGTCTGGAGACTGTAGGTTACGGCGAGGCCGACCCAATAGCTGACAATCATACACGGGAAGGCCGAAACATGAACCGGCGCGTGGTGTTCAAAATACTAGACTAGGTATTTATACCCGTGGGAAATCGACATCCACGTTACCTTATTTTGCTTTCGGTGGTACTGGCCCTGACACTGTCAGGGCCTTCTACCGCCGTAGCGGATCCCGGGAAACCAGCGGCTCAAAAAAGTTTTGAGCAGTTCGTCAATGTCTGGATGTCCAAACTGGACAGGATAGGCAAAATGAACATTCGGGGTCTTGATATTATTCCACGTGATCAAGGCTTTGTTGGTCGATATGTGTGCTACGGGCCGGAGTGTGAGTTTTCCATCAAAGAGACAGGCTCTCCCGAGACCCCCTTTGTCGGAATCCTGCGTTACTCGGAAAAGCATTTTTTAAAAAAAGGTGAAAGCCGGCAGAAGACCTTTCAAAGTCCCGGGATGTTGACTAAAAAGATTCGTGTTACCGAGATCTTCCGTTTTACCCGCGGCAAGTGGGTGTATTGAAGAAAGTCTGAGACTTTCAGCAGATCCTTGGAAGCGGCTCGCCGCTCAGGGGCTCCACCAGTCTTGCCCCTCCAACCGCGGTCTTGAGCACAACCCTTCCTGCCTGACCTTTAGTAACCATGCCGATAATGGCGGCATCCTTACCTTCCGGCTGTGAGCGCATTATATCAAGGGCTCGCTTTGACCTGTCCGGCGCTACAAAGGCCAGGCACTTTCCCTCACTGGCAAGATAAAGCGGATCCAGACCTAAGAGTTCGCACGCAGCTTCTACTTCCGGCCTGATGGGTATGCTGGATTCCTCTATTTCCATCCCGACTTCTGCTGTTTTGGCGATTTCGCTTAGGGCCGTGGCCATTCCTCCCCGGGTAGGGTCCCTCAAAGTATGGATGGCTCCTGGTAACGCCTCAACAAGAGTCTGAACAAACCTGTGGAGGGCCATTGTATCGCTCTTAAGATCCCCCTTGATGGAGATCCCTGCCCGGCGGGTCAGGATAGTCACACCATGGTCTGCAATCGTGCCTGAAAGCAGTATGATATCTCCTGGTCTTGTCTCACTGGCAGATATGGATACTCTATCAGACACTGTCCCAATGCCCGAAGTATTGATAAATACTTTGTCCCCCTTGCCCTTGGGAACTACTTTCGTATCCCCTGTAACTATTGGCACTCCCGCTTTCTCCGAAGAATCCTTTATGGAAATAACAATAAGCTCCAGATCGGCCAGGCTTAGACCCTCCTCCAGGATCATGCCGAGGCTCAGGCACAGAGGCCGTGCTCCTCGCATTGCAAGGTCGTTTATAGTGCCGTGCACTGCAAGTGAGCCTATGTCTCCACCGGGAAAGAAAACAGGATCTACTACGAAACTATCAGTAGTAAAGGCAAGACGGCCCACCCCGGTCTCAATAACCGCGCTGTCTTCCAGGACAGAAAGCACTGGATTGCCCAAGTGCTTCAGGAAAAGCCCGCTAATAAGCTCCTGACTGGCAAGACCGCCGCTTCCATGGTCCAGAAGTATAGTCTTATTCTTCAATTTCCCTCATCTTCCATATCGATAATACGCAGCACAGGTCCCTTCTGTCGAGACCATGCACGGGCCTACAGGTTCCAGTGGAGTACATCCTTTTGCAAACAGGGGGCAGTCCGGGGGCAGGCACTGCCCGACCAGGATCTCTCCGCAGCGGCAACCCTTGGGCTCCGGGGCCTTGGGAATTTTAATATCCAGGCGTTCCAGAGCATTAAATTCCGAAAATTCAGGCCTTAGAGCAAGACCGCTCCCTGGAATAATCCCCATGCCCCGCCATTCTGCATCAACCGGCTCAAAGACCTTGGAAATCAAACCCTGCGCACGGGCATTTCCCTCCCAGGAAACAGCCCGGGGATAAGCGTTCTCAACCTCGGCCCTACCCTCTCCGGCCTGTCTTGTCAGTAATATCACGGCCTGAAGAATGTCAATAGGCTCAAAGCCTGCAATTACACAGGACAGGTTATATCGCTCCGCCAAGGGTTTATAGGCCCTTGCCCCTATGATCGTGCTCACGTGTCCGGGACACAACAGGCCCTGTATTTTCAGTCCCTGGTGTGACATCAGGGCATCAAGGGCCGGTGGCATGACTTTGTGAGCGGAAAAGACAGTAAAATTTTTTCGCTTTCTGCGTCTTGCTTCTAAAATGGTGGCAGCCACGCCTGGGACTGTGGTCTCAAACCCGATGGCCGGAAACACAACCAGGTCTTTTGGACGCTGCTTTGCCAGATCCAGGGCATCCATAGGGGAATAGACCACCTCAACTCTTGCACCCTGGGACCTTGCATGTGCAAGGGAACTACTTGTTCCGGGCACACGGACCATATCCCCAAAGGTGGCTATGGTGACCCTGGGTATGAGTGCGATCTTGATAAATGCGTCAATATATCCTGCTGAGGTCACACATACAGGACAACCGGGTCCGGATATAAGATGAAGATCTTCCGGAAGGATTGAACGCAGGCCATGACGAAATATCGCCATTGTATGCGTGCCGCAGACCTCCATAAACCGGACAGGTCCATCTACCAACTGCTCAAGTTCTGTTGCAAGGGAACTCGCAAGACCTTTGTCCCTGAATTCGTGAAGGTGTTTCACCGTTTACCTAATTACCCTTCTACCACCTCTCTCAGCAATCTCAGGTTTATCTCTGCCTCTTGCTCGTCCAGGGCGTATATGGCAAAACCGGCATGTACTAATACATAGTCTCCAATATTCGGCCGGCGGTTGACTACATCCAGACGTATCTCTTTCTGTATCCCGCCTGTATCCACAATAGCAACCTGTGGTGCTGACATATCATCAGCACTTTCCTTTATCTTAATGACCCGCATGGGAATGGCCAGGCACATTACTCATTCCTCCAATTACAACTTGCCCCAGGGACAGTCCACCGTCATTTGCAGGGACCTTTTCTCCAGCATAGACATGAAGGCCTTCACGGCCAAGGAGATC
>JAUXDR010000075.1 GCA_030618205.1 Deltaproteobacteria bacterium
CGGCAGAAGGCTGCAGCAAGCACACTCTTTCCAACACCTGAGCCTGTTCCCTGGAACATGATGCATCTGGTTCTGTTTGCCATAATCAATTAGATTAGGACCTGGGTATAAAAACGCAATACAAAAATGTTCGCCTTTCTTTTCTGTCTTTTGAGGAGTGAAAATTTTCTTATGTACGTTGACATATTGTATTGAAGGAAGATATAGTGACCTAATTAATCCAAAACAGGAAGGGGGGATACCCTTGGCGATTGTGGTAGAAGTCCAGGAAAGCCTGGAAAAGGCCCTTAAGGTGCTAAAGAAAAAGATGCAGCTTGACGGGCTTCAGCGGGAATTGAAAAATCGTCGTTTTTACGAAAAACCGAGTGTAAAAAAACGACGCAAGATGCAGGAGGCTGAACGTAGGCGTCGTAAGGCCCGACGCAGACGTCGCTGATAATCTGATTTAATTGTAAAAGAGCCGGATTTAGTCCGGCTCTTTTACTTAATTACATTTTTAGAGGTTCCAGTACCTGATTCATATCGAGAGTTATCTCAGGTTCTCTTTGCCATTAGGATCCTATCCCTCCCTGACAGGTCTTTTCTGATATATCCAATATGGCCGTCTGATGGTTTTTTTGCTTTACAGTCAGGATAATCCGGGCCAGGATATGGGAACTGCCGTGGAAATCTGAAACTCCTCATCTAATGCCCTAACTTCTTTCATTCTTTCAGGATCAAGGAACGTGTCATAAATTGGTTCGGTTCTGAGTGAAGATCGGCCGAGCAATTTTTGTTCAATGAGGGAGAGGGCTTCAATCGATTTATCACAGACTGGGTATCCCCTGTCATCAAGATTAATAACCGGATCGAACGAGACTATGGAAACATTGTTAATATCCACAAGCTTGATATTCCCGGACCGGGTCAGAATAAGGTTCCCTGCGCCCGCAAGATCCGGGACATGACCCGTCTCCGCAATCATTTGTTTCAGTTTTTTTATGAAGTTATTAGCACCTTCCAGAACACTGCGCATCCATTGGTCGCTTGTCCCAACAGAATCCTCAGTATTGTCAAAACCCATGTCATGCCGAAGTGAAGCCAAATGGTCTCTGTTCAATAGACCCCACGGGTCCAATATCTGACCTTGCACATACTCCTGCAAACCGCAAAGAAGGATCTCGCATTTCCCATGCCTTGAATAATCCACGAGAAACTCCCCGGGCATGGCGAGATAATTAGGGGCCAGGTAGGTTTGAATGATTCTAACTCTCTTCAGCTCTTCCTCGGCGTCTTCCCGTATATTGAATCTCGTTCTGAATATCCTCAATATCTTTAACGGCTCGGCCCTCGGATACCACCTGAATCCATCAATAATGATCCCTTTTTTTTCCTTTTCAACATCCTCCAGGTTTAATACCTGCATGATATGGGAGCGCAAACCTGAACGATAATGCCTCCTGTAGAGATAAATGCCGGGGTCTCTGATAAAGTTCAGTCCCAGTATGTCTTTATGAATCAGATAAGGTTTGTCTCTTATGTCTTCCGGCATATCAGGGATTAATAGTAGAGGTTCAAAGGTTCGGGGTTGGCGAACGGTTACAAAAAGAACAAGATCCTACAAATCGATTTTGTCTGGGTTCAAAATGACATACAGGGGGATCCCAGTTTTACCTGAGGTGAGCGTGTACTGGCTTCTGGTGTAGCGGATCAGTTGTCCTTTGTCTTTAAACATGAGTTGATGGCCACGCGTGAAAGGACTCGGCAGAACGATCTTGAAGCCGTCAGCCTCCAAAACATGCTCAGGGACGAATTCCATATTGTGCTTGAAGAAGTTCTTTGCAAAGCGCAGATCTTTCTGCGGGTCCTTTCTGGGTCCCACTAGCGTCCAGCCCGAGTCTATGATTTTATTTAGATAACTTTCGCTTGATATGGTTTTGATTTCTTCAGATTTCATTGTTCCTATGGATTCTTTACCCGCAACCCGTAACCCGCAACACTATTTTTACCCAATATCCCCATGGTATCTCTGAAGAGACTTTATCCTGCCATGCCCCTTCCTGCAGGCCGCGATCCCCCTGGCAGCGGCCATGGCCGCTGCAGTGGTGGTGATATACGGCACTTTGAACTTGATTGCCGCCTTTCGGATGTAGGAGTCGTCGTGCTTGCTCAGCCTGCCACTGGGTGTGTTGATGATCAGTTGAATCTCATGATTTTTTATCCCGTCAACAATATTAGGACGGCCCTCATGCATCTTGTGGATCGGCTCTGATTGAATGCCGTGGTCTGCCAGAAACCTCCGAGTCCCTTCAGTAGCCTTGATATTAAAGCCAAGACTGTCAAACTGAGTTGCGGCTTTCAGGGCAACAGGCTTGTCTTTTTCGGATACAGTGATAAGCACGGTCCCCTCGAAAGGAAGCCATTGTTGAGCCGCCTCCTGGGCCTTATAAAAGGCCAGGCCAAAAGAGTCCGCAAGCCCCAGGACCTCCCCTGTGGATCGCATCTCAGGACCGAGGAGCGGGTCGACCTCCGGGAACATGTTAAATGGGAAAACCGCTTCCTTGACGCCAAAGTGAGGGATCGATCCTGGCCTGATATCGAGATCTGCGAGCTTTTTGCCCAGCATGAGCTGCGTGGCCATGCGGGCCATGGAAATGTTGCAGACTTTTGAAACCAGAGGCACGGTCCTGGAGGCACGGGGATTTGCTTCAAGTATGTATACAATGTCATTGGCAATAGCGTACTGGATGTTCATCAGGCCGATCACACCGAGTTCCACTGCGATCTTTTTCGTGTACTCGTAAATTGTATCAACGTGCTTGGAGGGAATACTGATGGGGGGTATCACACAGGCCGAGTCGCCCGAGTGGACCCCTGCAAGCTCGATGTGTTCCATCACAGCCGGCACAAAGGCATCAGTGCCGTCGGAAATGGCATCTGCTTCGGCCTCAATGGCATTTTCAAGGAACCTGTCGATCAAGATCGGCCGCTCCGGCGACACATCCACTGCTATGGCCATGTAGTGCTTTAGCATCTCCTCGTCGTGGACAACCTCCATTGCCCGCCCCCCAAGCACGTAGGATGGCCGGACCATGAGCGGATAACCGATCCTCTCAGCCACTTTAAGGGCTTCTTCCAATGTGCTGGCCATGCCTGATTCAGGCTCAGGGATACCGAGCTTTTTCATTATCTTGCGGAAACGGTCACGGTCTTCAGCCAGGTCTATGGTCTCAGGAGACGTGCCGATGATGTTGACACCGGCCTCGGCCAGTTCATTGGCAATATTCAAGGGGGTCTGTCCGCCGAACTGGACAATTACGCCCTCAGGCTTTTCCTTTTCATAGATGCTCAATACGTCTTCGACCGTAAGCGGCTCAAAGTAGAGCTTGTCTGAGGTGTCGTAATCAGTTGAGACGGTCTCCGGATTGCAGTTTACCATGATCGACTCAAACCCCTCGTCACGCAGTGCAAAAGCTGCATGAACACAGCAGTAATCAAACTCGATCCCCTGCCCGATGCGGTTAGGCCCGCCGCCCAAGACCATTATCTTGCGCCTGTTGCTCGTTTCTACCTTGTCAGTGGCATTGTATGTGGAAAAATAGTAGGCCGCATCCTCCACGCCGCTCACAGGCACAGGCTCCCACGCCTCTATTACGCCCAATGATGTGCGCTGTTGCCGGATATCCTTTTCAGGGATTTCAAGAATCTCAGACAAATACCGGTCTGAAAATCCGTCTTTCTTGGCCTGCTTCAGCAGATCATCAGGCACAACGCTCCCCTTGTGTTTCAGGATCTTTTCCTCAAGCTCCACCAGTTCCTTCATCTGTTCAATAAACCAGGGCTTAATATAGGTCTTCTCAAAGAGCGTTTCTACTCCGGCTCCCTTTCGCAGGGCCTCGTACATGATAAACTGCCGTTCGCTCGACGGCTCGACCAGCAGTTCCATCAATTCATCCAGCGATTTATCATTAAAGTCCTTGGCAAAGCCGAGCCCATAGCGGCCGTTTTCCAGAGAGCGAATCGATTTCTGGAAGGCCTCCTTATAATTCTTGCCAATGCTCATGACCTCGCCTACGGCACGCATCTGTGTACCCAGCTTATCTTCAGAGCCTTCAAACTTTTCAAAGGCCCACCGGGCAAACTTCACTACCACATAGTCACCCCATGGCGTATATTTGTCCAGGGTCCCCTCTCGCCAGTAAGGAATTTCGTCCAGCGTCATTCCTCCTGCCAGCATTGCGGAAATAAGAGCAATGGGGAAACCCGTGGCCTTGGAAGCCAGGGCTGAAGAACGGGAGGTCCTGGGGTTGATTTCGATCACCACCACACGGCCGGTCTTGGGATCATGGGCAAACTGGATGTTGGTGCCGCCGATGACCTTTATGGCCTTGACAATGTCGTACGACCATTTCTGAAGCCGTTTTTGCAGTTCCGGGTCGATGGTAAGCATGGGGGCTGTGCAAAAGGAGTCGCCCGTGTGCACGCCCATGGCATCCACATTCTCGATAAAACAGACAGTGATCATCTGGTTCTTGGCGTCGCGCACGACTTCGAGTTCTAATTCCTCCCATCCCAGGACAGACTCCTCCACCAGCACCTGGCCCACCAGGCTTGCCGAAATGCCGCGGCTGGCAATGGTTCGCAGTTCTTCCACATTGTAAACCAGGCCGCCGCCCGTTCCTCCCATGGTATAGGCAGGCCGGATGACCACAGGGTAGTCGAGTTCAGCGGCAATTTCTTCGGCTTCCTCTACACTGAAGGCCGGTTTGCTCCTGGGCATCTCTATGCCGAGGCTGTCCATGGTCTGCTTGAATGCGATCCGGTCCTCGCCGCGCTTGATAGCATCGACCTCAACACCGATTATCTTGACACCGTATTTATCCAGCACGCCTGTTCGGGCCAGTTCTGAGGAAAGGTTCAGGCCGGTCTGGCCGCCCAGGTTGGGAAGAAGTGCATCCGGCCTTTCCTCTTCTATGATTTCCGTCATAGTCTGGATGTTCAAAGGCTCAATATAGGTAACATCGGCCATGCCGGGGTCGGTCATGATGGTCGCAGGGTTGGAATTGACCAGCACTATCTCATAACCGAGTTTGCGAAGGGCCTTGCAGGCCTGGGTGCCGGAATAATCAAACTCGCAAGCCTGGCCTATGACAATGGGCCCGGAGCTGATAATCATTATTTTCTTGATGTCATCACGTCTTGGCATTGAATTATCCTTTCAAAGGATCATATATTTTTTCATGGAATTTTCGCCCTAAATTCTAATTCACCGGAGATGTGCTAAACTATTTTTTATCCTTATTGTCAAATCTTGTGCATGGGGGAATCCAAATGATTTTTCTTTTTTCTGTTAACGCAACTCCGGAGTCAGAAAATCGCCTTTTGAGCTCTTGAGCAATGTTACCAACTCTCCAATTACGATAATACAGATTATGCAGATAATTGCATAATTTGGGATATTAACCCCCTTATATTGAAAATGTCCACCAACTAAAGTAAAAATATCGACAAAGCACTTTCATAGGTCTATTGGAGATCTAATCCTCTGCTTGGAGAGGGCAGGGCGGCCCTGGAAGCGGCGTGCTCAGCCATGACTACAGGTTTCAATGGACGTATACAAACAAAAGAGATGAATTTGGATTGCAAAAAGTCATGAAAGTTGATTATCCCTTAATGCCTCCGGATTATGTCAGCAGCCAAGAGTTCCATATGAAAGCTAATATATGAACATTGATGTCATTGTCTTATCGATTGCCACACTGATCGGTCTCTACATGGCAGCCAATATCGGTGCCAATGACCTTGCCAACGCCATGGGAACCGCGGTCGGCTCCCGGGCGTTGACCCTGAAGCAAGCGGTAATAATATCGATTATTGCCAATGTGCTCGGGGCTTCACTTGCGGGCGGGTATGTAACCGGCACTATCAGCAAGGGAATTATTGACCCGATCTTCCTGATGGACGCACCCGACAAATT
>JAUXDR010000194.1 GCA_030618205.1 Deltaproteobacteria bacterium
ACAGACAGGCTGAAGGCAGTGGCACAGGAACTCACCAAGATAGGGGCATCAGTGAAGGAACTGGAGGACGGGCTCATTATTGAGGGGGCCCGTGACATGCACGGATCCCTGATAGACACTTACGACGATCACCGGATAGCCATGGCCTTTGCAGTGGCTGGGCTGAAAGTCCCTGGAATCAGGATCAAAGATCCTGACTGCGTTCAGAAATCTTTTCCATCTTTCTGGCAACACTGGCAAGAGATTACAGGGTAAACTCACAAAATATGCCCTATTGACCCATAAGCGCTAAGTTGTAAAGATGAACGTCGAACATCTTTTAGCAGTTCATTAGTCCATCCGGTGCAAAAATAATTAGCTCTTATGCCCTGTTGCATCTAGGGCCCCTGACCAAGTCGGATCACTATTTGCATATATAAGGAGTAGATTGTTAAGTTGTCTTTTATAACTAATGGAAATAATAGGATAAATGGGGGTTTATGTATTATGATAAGTGATCATTATGCAGGGGAAAGCCTTCAATTAGTCCAAAATACATGTATGATAAAACCTACATCCAAAGATTTAATATTTGATTTTTCTTCGACCAGATCTTCTATCTGTATGAGCTGTTCTAATTTACAAAGATGTCAAGTGGCTTTCCTGCTGAACGTAGCTGTAGTAAATTGCGCTTACTTTCAAGAAGACGCTTTTCTATTTGGGGAACCACCGGACAGTTTCGCCGTAGCCCACGAGTCACTGAGTCTTTAAAAAAAACCCACCCTTCTTATTCACAAAACGGCGATAGTGCGCAAACCTATCTGCTTTTTCCTATTCTCATAACTCCCATGTACGTTCGCCTGTCTTTCTTGCGGTCGCGGTTGCAGTTGTCTTATTGATTACCTATGTATGTGACTATTCCACCAGCCTCCACAGATCAAGAATGCCTACATTGGCAATAATCCGTTGATCTTCATCGACAACCGGGATTTCTTTTATATTCTGAAAGATCATTCGCATGAGGACCTTATCAAGATCATCATCTCTCTTAGCATTTATCACATGTTTGTCCATGATATCAGCCACGTCTTCAGAAGTAATCCGAGTCAAAATAGAACGGACGCCAAACTGTGGTTTATGTCGGGCAGCAATGACCTCGCGGATCAACACGCCCAAAGAGAGGGTTCCCTGGAGTCGTCCCTGCTTGTCCATCACGTAAATACTTCGAGGTTGCCGCATGCCGGTAATTTTTTCAGTAGCTTCATTTAAAGTGCAATCACCTGATATTACCAAGTAGGGAATGTTTCCAATTTTGTCGAGCACTTCACTAATTTTCATAGGCCCTTCTCTGCTGTGATGGTTTCACCCACTTTCCCCAAGGCGTATTTGACCAAGGGTAGGCCAATCAATTGGCTGATGATTACTACCCCTACAACCACGTTTACCAGGAAATTTGACACTATGGGCAATGGAAAAACTTCCTTCACCATAAGCACCAATCCCACAGCCAGATTAGCCTTGGGAAAAAGTGCTAGTCCCAAATATTTTTTTACATATTTGGGGGCGCGGGATACCTTGGTCCCAATCCAGACACCCATCTGTTTGCCACCCATGCGGATTACAAGAATGGCTGCGGTCAGTAATCCAGCGGCCTTAAGTATTCTCAGATCAATATGCGCTCCGGCCAAGCAGAAAAAAAGACCGAACAGAGGCTCTTGAATCTGTTCAACCACCTGGAAAAAAACATGATGTCGCCGTTCCAGATTGACAATGATAAAACCCACAACCATGTTGGCCAATAGTGGTGAGAGGTTTAGTAGGGAAGCAACTCCACTGGTACCGAAAATAACGCCCAGAACCACCATTAGCAGCGCTTCTCGCCGGCGTACCAGACGAGCTATAGTCTTCAGAAATACCGCTGCGGGAATTCCTAGAAGCAGAGAAAGGATGATTTCTCCCATTACTTCCCCCAACATCTTTATGCCAAAAACCGCCCCCGGATGAATCAGAACATTGGCAATGGTACTGGCTAGGGCAAAGAAGATGATGGACAGACAATAACTGATGGCTGTGACCCCCAGTAGAGTGGTCGTGAAAGGTCCGCTGGCTCTCAGCTCAGAAATTATTGCCACTATCGGGCTGGCAGCCGTAGCTATAGAGAGGGCTCCAATAACCAGAGCCATAGGAAGATATGTTTCTAACAGGCTATACTCCGAACCCTGGAAACCGGTGAGAAATGGCATTGCAGGGAGCAGAAATGCAACTGTTAAAATAAAGACGCTCCCACCCTGGGAAAGGGTGATCCACAAAATACTTTTCCCTACCCGTTTAAGCCGCTTAATGACGAGACTGCCACCAATGGAGTAAGCGATAATACTCAGGGCCATTTCGGTGATGACATAAAGATCTTTGTCAATCAGCTGAGACGACAAAATATTGAAAAAGGAGGGACTGAATAACATGCCAACCACCAAGTAACCGCTGACGCGGGGCAACTTGAGCGCGTTAGCCGCGCGTCCTCCCAAGTACCCCAGAATCAGCAACAGCCCCACGGCCAGTAAGGGATGCGCAATCATTGAAAAGCCTCTTCCCCCTTTCTGAGCCATAGCTCCAGTAGGTCCAGGATATCGAGGTCGGCAATGATCCGGCCTTCCTGGTCTACTACGGGCATGTCCTTAACATTCCGTTCGATCATCCTGGTGACCACATCGTGTAAGCATTCATGTTCGTGACAGATGCTGACTCCAGCATCCATCACGTCCTCAGCCTTTTCAGAAGTAAAAAGCTCCACGATATGTTCGGTAATCACCAATGGATCGCTGACTCTACTCTTCAGATAGTGGTGGAAGATAACATCTTTCAAATTATCTAATGAAATAAATCCCTTAACCTTGCCCTCAAAGTCTGCGACATAGACAATGCGTCCACGATGTCTTTTAACCATGGCCTGCAACACTTCTCTAAGTGAGCTTTCTGTCTTTACTACGGGCAATTCCACTCTGTGAGGTAAAGAATCCAGAAAGTCTTTTACAGTTAATCTCTTCATACTGCTGCACCCTTATTTATGGTTCGTAGACGCTTAATTGTCTCAATTTTACCGAAACCG
>JAUXDR010000160.1 GCA_030618205.1 Deltaproteobacteria bacterium
GGCCTGAAAGGCGATTATCGGCTGGCCGAACTGTATTCTCTGCCTTGCATATTTGACCGCTTCATCCAGGGCCGCCTGGGCAAGTCCGACTGCTATGGCCCCTATTCCGGGTCTGGCTATGTCCAGAGTCCTCATGGCCATTATGAAGCCCTGGCCCTTCCTTCCAAGAATACGGTCCTTTGGAATGCGGCACTCATTCATTATGAGTTCCCGGGTTGATGAGGCATTCAGTCCCATCTTTCGCTCTTTTTTCCCGAAGCTGAACCCTGGATCACCCTTCTCAACAATAAAGGATGTTGCACCCCTTGCACCCTTGTTCTTATTGGTCATGGCCACGATGGTATATATTTCTGCTTCACCGCCGCTGGTTATCCACTGTTTGGTGCCGTTTAAAACCCAGTGGTCTCCATCTTCCACTGCTGTAGTCTGGATCCCTGCGGCATCACTCCCGGCATTGGCTTCGGTAAGCCCGAAGGCTACAAGGCGCTTGCCTGCGGCAATATCCGGGAGATAGCGGGCCTTTTGTTCATCAGAACCAAAAAGCAGAATAGGATAACCTCCCAGCGCACTGGCGGCAAAAGTCGTAGTAATAGCGATGCAACCATAGGCAAGTTGCTCCAGCGCCAGGCAGTTTTCAAAACAGCCTTTTGCAAAACCACCATATTCTTCAGGGACATAAAGCCCGAAAAGATCCGCCTGGGCTATATCCTTCATGATATCCCATGGAAATTCCTCATTCTCATCGAGCTTTGCTCTTACAGGAATGATCTTTTCCACGGCTATCTGACGTGCCAGATCCACGATCATCTGTTGCTCTTCTGTCAAGAAATAATTGACTTGTGCCATATAGAAATCCTTTCTCTCCACTCAGTACCCATATTACCAGCACATGGCCACAGATCCCCAGGTAAAACCCCCTCCGAAAGCAACCATTAAAATACGGAGGCCCGGGGTCAACAGTCCTGTTCGATTAGCTTCATCCAGGGCAATGGGTATACTCGCCGCCGAGGTATTACCATACTTGTGAATATTGATAAAGATTTTCTCCTTAGGAAGCCCCAACTTCTCTCCCAGAAAATTAATGATTCGTATGTTGGCCTGATGAGAAAACAAAAGGTCTACATCATCTCCATTCCATCCATTTGCCTCCAGGGCCTCCCAGGCCGCAGACTCCATTGCTTTGACAGCATGTTTGAATACCTCTCTACCCTGCATCTGAATATACTGCCATCCCTTTTCAAGGTTTTCATGACTCACCGGGAAAGCTGTTCCAAGGCCCCTTATGATAAGAAGCTCTCCTAATGAACCATCTGAATGGAGGTGGGCGGAGAGAATGCCCCGGTCCTCTCTGGTACCGGTAATCACGGCGGCCCCTGCTCCGTCACCGAAGAGCACGCACGTATTCCGGTCTTCCCAATTTGTAACCCGGGAGAGCACCTCGCTCCCAATCACAAGGATCTTCATCCTGCTGGAGTTACCCCGGATGAACTTATCTGCTACGGAAAGTGCATAAAGAAAACTAGTGCAAGCGGCATACAGGTCAAAGGCCCCGGCTTTTTTTGCTCCCAGCTCATTCTGCACCAGACAGGCAACAGAGGGCATGGGCATGTCCGGAGTCATAGTACCGACTATAATAAGGTCCAGATCCTGTGGGCGCACTCCTGCCATATCAAGGGCCTTTCTTGCTGACTGTGTAGCAAGATAAGAATTGGTCTCCTGGTCATTAGAAATATGGCGTTGAATGATACCGGTCCTGGTGCGTATCCACTCGTCGGTAGTATCCATCCTACTTTCCAGATCCTTGATGGTTACCACTCTTTGGGGTACGTGAGACCCTGTCCCGATGATTATACTGCGAATAGGCATTATATTTAGACTTTAATCGATGGAGTCTCGTTGGGACTTTGATATCACTAGACTACCTTGAATAGATCCTGTCTTTTGGAAAGATAGTTATCAAGCTTATCAGCCAACTCTATCTCAGCCAGTTCATGGGCTAGTTGTATTGCATTTTTAACTGCTTTGGAACCGGAGAGCCCGTGACATATAATTGCTATCCCATTGACCCCCAGCAGCGGAGCGCCACCGTATTCGGTATAGTCTATTATTTTATAGAACCTCTGAAAGGCGGATCTCAAGGGATGTCCCATGTCGGCCATAAGACTTCCCCCAATCTCTGACTTCAGCATGGTGAGTATGGCCTTTGCAAGACCTTCACTCAGTTTTAGGCATATGTTACCCACAAATCCGTCGCACACTATTACGTCTACGTCGCCTTTGAAGATTTCACCGCCCTCCACATTGCCGACAAAATTCAGATCACTGTCCGCAAGGAGATCATACGCCTTTTTCACGAGCTGGTTGCCCTTGGTGTCTTCCTCCCCGATACTTAACAGCCCTACTCTGGGTCGAGAATTATCCAAAAGCTTTCCTGCAAATACTGAGCCCATCATTCCGAACTGCAGCAGATGAATAGGCTTACAGTCTACGTTCGCCCCCACGTCTATCATGGCCACGGGTTTTTTCAGGGTCGGCATAAGCGTAGCGATGGCCGGCCGAACGCCATTGATTCTGCCCAGGGCAACCATGGCTGTTGCCAGCGTGGCCCCTGAGTTGCCTGCACTGAGCACGGCTCCGGCCTTTCCTTGCCGCACAAGTTCAAAAGCAACTCTAATTGAAGAATCCTTTTTTTTTCTCAGAGAATCAGCCGGGGATTCTTCCATATCAACGACTTGAGAGGCCGGATAGATACTGATGGGCAAATCACCCCCGCCCTGCCGCTGAAGCGCTTCCCTCAGCACATCTTCCATCCCGACCAAGATTATCTCAATACCGTGATCTCTGGCTGCATCGACTGCTCCCTTTACTAAAACATCAGGGCCTCGATCACCCCCCATGGCATCTACTGCTACAGACATTTTCTAGTCTAAATCTTTTTCTTCATTGAATACTTTTCCCCTATAGGTACCACACTGGGGACAAATCCTGTGGGGAGGCTTGGGCTCTGTACATTGAGGGCATGTTGAAAGATTCGGTACACGAAGCGCATCATGCGAGCGACGATTACCCTTGCGTGAACGTGAAGTTTTTCTTTGTGGAACTGCCATTTCTTAATACCTCCAAAGACAGATGCTGAAACTGGAAATTCGAAATTCGAAATTCGGTAACGCATCTACATTTTTTTGTTTTTCCCAATTTCAAATTTCAAATTTCACTGCCAAAATACAAGATCAATAAAATGTAAACTACTTCTAAGATTTCATAAAGGATGCCAGATATTCATTTAACTGCTTCACGCAGCTTTTTGTAACCGTTCATGGGGTTACAACTCCCGTTCCGTTTTACCGCAACCCACCGAACTGTAAGCGGTTACAGCTTTTTTAACACACTAAATGGATTATTCAAAGTTTCTGTGCGGCAACGGCATTCCTCTCTATTAAGATCCGCACCGCACCCGGGACAGATGCCTTTGCAGTCCTCCCTGCAGACATGCCGCATAGGAATTTGTAGCAGAATCTGTTCCCTGAATATTTCCCCTATCCGGATTTCAGCCCCATCATACAAGGATACTTCCATGTCTTCTTTACCAAGGGCTATTTCTTTTT
>JAUXDR010000091.1 GCA_030618205.1 Deltaproteobacteria bacterium
GAGATCGCGGCCAGGTGCCGGTGCTGGAAGGACACAATCCTTCGCGATTTTATGGAAACATGCTTTCCGGACGGCGTTTCCCACAGCACCTCCCGATCGAGCGTACCGGCCTTCATGTCAAGTACGCGCTCGAAACGGAGAAGGCTTGCGGTGGGAAGATAAAAGGGCTCATCGTCGACGTATAGCCTGATGATCTTACTATCCGTTATATTCACAATGGTCTGCCCTGTCTTGGCGAACCCGTAAGCTTCTTCTCCATAGACGATCGGCCATGTCTCGTGGAACCCGTTCACAAAGGTTCCTTTCTGAAAGACGGGCCTTCCTTCCTCAAAGTTACCTCGCATGCCGAGGTAACCGTTGCTCAACGAGAAGAGAGTTTCAGTCTGTCCAAGAAGACGAGGATAAAACTCCTTCTCAATAAATTTCCAATCATCAACAGGGTAGACGTATTCGGGACTGATCCGAACTTCGCGTCTGATCATTGATCCTTCTCCTCCTCATAATACTGAAAAGTTCCAAATCCTAAGAGCCTAAAAATGAAACAAACAGTGCGCATTTGTCCGGCGCTGGATTCCAAACCTGGGCCCGGCTGGTTCAACGGAGCATTTCTCCCACGTCGGTCACGACAACGTCAGCGCCACTCTCCGAGAGTGCTTTGGCATCGCCCTCCCGGTCGACGCCGATCACCAACCCGAAGCCGCCATCACGACCTGCCTGCACCCCGGAGATCGCATCCTCGACGACAACCGCACGCCTGGGAGCAACGCCGAGCTCTTCTGCCGCCTTGAGATAAGTATCCGGCGCCGGCTTCCCTGCCAGTTTCAGCCGGGCAATATCCTTTCCGTCAACCCGTGCATCGAACAGATCCGCTATGCCGGCAGCTTTAAGAACCGTTTCGCAGTTGCTGCTCGCTGAGACGACAGCCGTTTTGATCCCCTGGCTGCGGACATGATGCACAAAAGCTACGGATCCTTCGTATGCCTCGACACCCTCCGCGTCGAGTACCTTCTTTACCATTCCATCTTTGAGGTTTCCGAGGCCACAGATCGTTTCGTTGTTCGGAGGCGATTCAGGATCACCGTAGGGCACTTGAATGCTGCGGGATTCGAGAAAACCCCGGATACCATCAGAACGGGGCCTGCCGTCCACGTACAGTTTGTAATCAGTCGCGATCTCAAAGGGCCGGAATGGCTCGTTAAGTTCCGCAGCTCGCCGTCTCAGAAAATCGTCGAACAACCTCTTCCAGCAATCAGCGTGAACTCTTGCAGTATCTGTCAGGACGCCATCGAGATCGAAGAGGACAGCGTCAAACCTGTCTTTTGTTACGGCTTGTTTCAGATTAGATGTGCTCATGGTATTTCTCCCACAATTCTTCAATTCCTCAATCATCAATGTCAAAACAACGGCCTTCCTGTCATCTCCGCAGGTTGCTCAATCCCCAGTATCTTTAGCAAAGTAGGGGCGAGGTCACAAAGCTTGCCATCCTTTATCAGCTCAACATCACCGGCACCGCAGACAATAACAGGGACCGGGTTGATTGTGTGAGCCGTCATGGGAGAACCGTCATCCAGAAACATGCATTCACCGCTTCCGTGGTCGGCAGTTATGATAACCGCGCCCCCTTTTGCAAGAACAGAATCAGTGACCGCACCTACGCACTCATCCACAGTCTCCCCTGCCTTGACGACGGCATCAAAAACACCGGTGTGGCCCACCATATCGCCATTGGCGAAGTTGCAGATAATCACGTCATATTTGTCTGCAGCAATAGCCTCCAGGAGCTTATCTCTTACTTCATAAGCGCTCATTTCCGGTTGCAGATCATAGGTCGCTACCTTGGGAGAAGGTACCAGTATCCTGTCCTCACCTTCAAAGGGGGTCTCATTGGAGTCGTTAAAAAAGAAGGTCACGTGTGCGTATTTCTCTGTCTCGGCACATCTCAGCTGCTTGAGCCCGTGATCGCTGAGGACCTTTCCGAGGATATTCTTATGCCTCACCGGAGGAAACGCTGTCTCAAACTCACCGTCATCATAGTAATTTGTAAGGCCTACGTATTTTATATCAAGCTTGCGTCTCTCAAATTCCTTGAAATTCGTATCAGTAAAGGCATGGGTGATCTCTCTTGCCCGGTCGAGCCTGAAGTTGAAGTTGATCACTGCGTCGCCGTCTTTGATTCCCGGGAAGCCTCTGATTATTCTCGGCTTGATAAACTCATCGGTCTCTTCGGCAGCATAAGCGTCCTCAATGGCCTCTTTCCAGTCCTTACAGACTATGCCTTTCAGTTCAGTGAGGCCGTCGTATGCGATCTTGACCCTGTCCCAGTTCGTATCACGATCCATGGCATAGTATCTTCCGATAATGCTACCGATCTTTCCCCTGCCTGCCTTCTTTATTCCGGCCTCCAGATCTGCAATATATTTTGCTGCGGACCTGGGCGGAGTATCGCGTCCATCTGAAAAAATATGGACATAGATATTATCAAAATCCATCTTGCTGCAAAGCATAAGCAGGGCGTTGCAGTGACGGGTGACGGCATGAACACCCTGGTCCTGTATGAGACCCATAAGGTGGAGGTTTGATCTGTTTTTTCTGCAATGTTCAATAGCACCTTTAAGGGGCTCATTCTTATAAAAGCTCCCATCCTCAATGTCACTGTTAATGCGCACAAGCATCTGTTTTATTATTCTGCCTGCGCCGATGTTAAGATGGCCGACTTCCGAATTGCCCTGATTACCTTCGGGCAGTCCTACATTAAGGCCATGCGCCCTTAAAACAGCATTGGGAAACCCGGATAGATATCTATCAAGATTAGGCGTATGGGCTCTTGCCAGGGCATTTCTTTCATCAGCCGGCGCAACGCCCCAGCCGTCCATTATTATAAGGCAGACAGGTCTTTTTTTTGCCATGATACGATTCTACCCCCCTATTAAGAGGCCCTATAGGAATTGATTCTTAGATGGTATTCTCAAAGTTGTATTACAAAGTCTCTGATTTGCGTCGAGCTATGTCCTCCATAGCCCGGACACCGTCTCTTACCGCCGCAAAAATCAGGTCGGGGTGCTTTTGTTTTTCAAGGGTGCCATCCTCTTGAATAATCACATAAGCGGGGCTTATGGCTGCTCCAATCGCATAAATCCCTTTGATACTGGTCTGAAACTCAGGTGTGAGCTCAACAAACATGGTCTCTTTCTTGCCGGCCTTGGCTTCCTTGCCACTAATCTCTGAGGAAGTGATCTGCCGAAGCCCCAGTGCCTCAAATATAGGAGCAGGTCCCTTGTTTCCTATGCAAGCAATGACGTGCTTCATTGGAAAGCTCAGTCCTTCATGCATCCTCATATCGCCCTCCAAATCAACGGTCCGGGTCACAATGAACAGTCTTTGCACACCATCCCGGTCCAAACCCCCGAGTAACGGGATGGCCTCCTGAAGGATTCTTATATACCCTCCTAATAGGATTTCTTCCCCTAAGTCACGGGCTGTATCTTTTTCCACCCGGAACTGCTCTCTTCTGTGAGCCCAATAGACCGGGGTGTCGTCATCGGCTTCCCTCTTGGCCTTGGATAGGGCGGCAACCACATCAGCCGCTGCATTGCCTCCCCCTATAACCAAAGTAGAATCACCAATGTGGTTCTCCGAATTATGAAGGCGGCGAGCCACCATGTCGGCCTCTCCGTATACTGCCAAATCAGCGGGTACGTTCCTTCCAAAGGCCAAGATCACATTGTAAGCCATATAATGGTCCTGAGTAGTGACCACCTTGAACTCCCTGTTCTCTTTAACGATCTCCTTGAACTCCTGGCCAAACTGGACAGGTACCTCATATTTCTCCACGCAGGCCCTTATCTTGGCCAGATAATCCTCCACCGGCTCACGAACAGGTTCAAGGTCTCCAACGGCATACTTGCCGCTTTCCCCCTTGGGGATTGTGGGATACACTGTCTTGCCCTTTGGATAGTGATCAATAATGCCTTGCAACACGCTTGTCCCTTTTTCCAGGATGACACACCTCAGCCCCAGCTCTTTTGCCCTGATACCGCATGCAAGCCCCCCTGGTCCAGCACCAATAACAACTACATCATAAATGTCCATGTCAGCACCTCCTGGGTTGGTTCCCTACCCTGAACCCTGAAACAGCTAATAAACCACAAAATACTTCGCCGCCGGTTCTTCAATTTTTTTCCGGTAATCCTGGTACTCCGCCGAGTCAGGCGGGGTGTAGTTATAGTTTTTATAGAGTCCGATTCCTCTTTATGCATTCTCAATCGTCTCTTTTGTCTCCTGTGCGATCTTAAGCTCCTCATTTGTCGGAATCACCAGTACCCTGACCTCGCTGTTCGGGGTGCTGATCTCCCGGATACTGCCTCCAGGGGCAGCATTCTTGTTTGTATCGATTTCAATGCCGAGCCTGATCAGCCCCTGACACGATTTCTCCCGTATGAGTGGTGCATGTTCCCCTACTCCTGCCGTAAAAATGATGGCATCAACACCTTCAAGGGCCGCAAAATATGCGCCAATGTACTTTTTAATCCGGTATGTGTAAATATCAAGCGCCACTGCGGCCCGTTTATCGCCCTTCTCCATTTTTTCAATGACTTCCCGCATATCATTGGTGCCGCACAGCCCTTTGAGGCCGCTCTCCTTGTTGAGCAGCCCGTCTATCTCATGCAATGACATGCCCAGGTGGTCAGCCATGAAAAAAGGCAAGGCAGGATCAAGATCACCCGACCGTGTTCCCATCACTAACCCGGCAAGAGGCGTCATGCCCATTGTCGTATCAACGGATTTGCCGTTTTTTATGGCTGCCATGCTGGCCCCGTTGCCGATATGAATCGTAATGAGATTAAGCTCTGCCAGGGACCGGCCCAGATACTCCGCCGCCTGCCCGGAGACATAGGCATGGGAGGTACCGTGGAAACCGTAACGCCTCATCTTGTGCCGCTCATACATTTCGTAGGGAATAGCATAGAGATAGGCATGGCTGGGAATGGTTTGATGAAATGCCGTATCAAATACCGCGACCTGCGGCGCATCCGGAAAGATAGATCCGGCAACCTCAATCCCCATCAAATTGGGAGGATTATGCAAAGGGGCCAGGGGAATGTTTTTCTTAATGGCTGCGATCACGTCTTCATCAATAATTGTGGTTGAGTGGAACGCCTCCCCGCCGTGGACCACGCGGTGACCCACAGCCGAGATCTCGGCCTTGTCCGCAATAACCCCGTGTTTTGGATCAACCAGCAGGCCCACAATGCGGTTTAGTCCCTCACGATGGTCAGCGATCATACTCTCGTCCACATTTTT
>JAUXDR010000061.1 GCA_030618205.1 Deltaproteobacteria bacterium
GGGCATTGTGAACAGTCACCAGGTCTTGGGGTTCATTTCTGTTAAAAAGATCAAGTATGGCAGCATAGATGATGCCATGGGCCTCTTTGTAGAAGTCCTCCGGGTGCAGAAACTCAACAACCTTCAAAAGGGCCGGGTCCTCGATTAAAATGCCTCCGAGGATACACTGCTCTGCTTCTACATTTTGTGGCGGAAGGCGGTATTCAGCGGGTTTGATGACAGTCTTAAGAGGTGCTATAGACATGTTTGTAGATTGCTTAATGTCACAAAGACTCCTGTGGGACCACATTGACTTTGACTATGGCCCTGACATCAGGACTGAGTTTTACCGGGACCTCAAATTCGCCAAGGGCCTTGATGGGCTCGTCCATCTGTATTTTCTTGCGATCAATTGAATACCCCTGTGATTCTATAGCGCTGGCTATGTCCAGACTGGTAACCGAGCCATAAAGTCGATCCTTTTCACCTACCCGGACCGGTATGTTGATTTCCAACTCACCAAGCTTAGCGGCAAGGGCATCAAACTCATCATATTCCTTGGCAGCCTTGGCCAGGATAGAGGTCTGCTGACGCTCAATCTGAGACATATTCTTTTTGTTGGCAAATATGGCCTTGCCTTTAGGCAGCAGGAAATTGCGGCCATAGCCATTTGCGACCTTGACCATGTCTCCGGCCTTCCCGAGAGAAGGAATAGTTTCTTTAAGAATGACTTCCATTTGTCTGAAACCTCGAGGAAATATTTGTTTAAAATAATTTAGGAATTGATGGCTCTCAAGACTCTCTGGCTGATGGTGCTCTGGCTCTCAGATCAAACCATACATCAGATATTCCAATAATAACAATTAATATTAGACCATACCACTGGATGCAAAGCAATATGTATGTGATCCAGCGGATGAATGCAGGGACCTTCAGTCTTTCAAAATAAAAGGCAACTACCGCCAGTCCCTGCAAGAAATAGATACTGCTCAGTACAAGCAGGGCATTTTCACCGCAGGCTTTGAATATACCTTTTCCCAAAAAGGCCGATCCACCTGCTGTAATTATCACCCAGATAAGTGGTTCAGGGAGTTTCCACTGAGTGAACACCGGCGCAAATACCTCGTTTTTGAGCCTTTTGGCCAGATATATTTTTGGTACCAATATATTACTCAGGCTTATGAACAGAAAGACTGAACCCAATAGTCCTGGCAAAAAGCGTATAATGACTTCTTTAAACTGCCGGAACCAGTTTTCTAATTCCACATGGTATATGCCGGATGATGTCCCTTTATATAGAGCCAGACTCTGATCCATATCCTCGGATATTGCCTGGACAACCTTATTATATCCGTCAAGCAGATCAGGGCCTGATCCAGCACTGAGTACAACCATGAACGTTACACAAAGATAGGCAAAACCTGCCAGAAGGGTCTTGATCCCGGACCAATCCTGTTTTCTGGCAACCACAAGGACTACGGCAAGCCCTGCAGTCTGGATCAACCAGACTAAGGCCTCCGGACTCATGGTCAGCCAGCACAGCAAAATCCCTAAAGCAAGGTTCCCGAAAATAATTGAGGTTGCCAGACCAAGACTGATGCCCTCGGTCAATACAACAAGAATTCCTGGTGCTACAAGTTGGAACAGAGGCGCGATCCCCTCAACCATAAGGGGCACTAAAAGGACGACAGAAGCCAGTGTCCACTTGCTTGAGAGGTTTGGAGGAAAAGCCAACGGTTATAAATCGCTAATCCTTGAGTATATGACCAGAAGTGAATGGCAACAAGGCCATTATTCTGGCCTGCTTGATGGCTGTAGTCAGGCGTCTTTGATGCTTGGCACAGGTCCCGGTAATACGGCGGGGCAGTATCTTTCCCCTTTCTGTGATAAAATGCCTTAAGGTTCTGTGGTCTTTATAGTCTATGGCCAGAGACTTGTCGGCACAAAAGCGACAGACCTTCCGGCGTATATATATGCGCCGGCGCCCGGTACGATTATTTCTTGGATTTTGCATTTGTCTCATTTCTCTTCTCTTTTCTCAGTGGACTGAGTGGAATCTAAAGCCTCTTCAACAGTTTCAGCGGGCGGAGCAGACTCGTCCCTGGCCTTGGCAAGCGCCTCAGCATCAAACTCATTACTTGTCTTTGTGGTAACGAATTTCATCACGCCCTCATCCAACCGCAGCCTGCGGGTGAGTTCCGAAATGGATTCGGCAGATGCACCATACTCCATCAGCACGTAATAGCCTTGGGTCTGTTTTTGCACCCTGTAAGCAAGTTTCTGTAGGGGCCATGGATCAATCTTTACTATTTCGCCATGCCCGCTGATTATGATTTGCCGGAGTTTTTCCGAGATAGCTGTACGTTCCTCGTCACTGAGGTCCGGATGGAGGAGATAAAATGTTTCGTAATGCCGTAATTTCATATATGGCCTCCCTATGGGCTATATTATCCGGCCCTGATCCAGGATGCATATTGAGCAAAACCTGTCAGGGCAAGGAGGAATAAAAGAGGTCTTTCTATTACATGAGACCAGTGCCTGAGTCAAGAGCAAATTTCTTTTTTCATCTTGCTTATCAATTCCATATGACCTATTGTTTTTTGGAAAAGGCGTGAGAATAGATGCTAAGGGATTTAAACGGTTTCGGAGGGAGCTATGCCGGTCATAAAGATAAAGGTGGAACGTGACTTTGAGCTGCTGCAAGATCGGGTAAAACGCTTGGTAGATGATGTCTTTCAGGTTTCAATGCCTGTTATGCTTTCCAAAGGAGGCTGGGTGCCGGCCGTAGATATTTATGAAGGTCCTGATGCTGTTTACGTTGTGGCGGATACCGCAGGCGTAGACAAGGAAAGCCTGAACCTTATCTTTAAAGGGCAATTTTTGCATCTGGCCGGCCAGAGACGTCCACCAGTCAGTTTGGGCAAAGGGCGTTTTTATCAGATGGAAATTGAATACGGCCCATTCGAACGTATCATTCGCATTCCCGTGACTGTAGATCCGGAGCAGATGGATGCATATTACGAAAACGGGTTGCTCGTTATACGGATGCTTTGCAAAAAGGCGAATGATACAATAAAAATCGATGTGTCCTGATTACGGTGTAATTAAGATTGCTTATGACTAAAAATACACACATAAAAGAGAATACCAAGCACAGTACAATTCGTGAGCTTCCGGTGTTGCCCGGTAAAGAGCTTGTGCTCTTTCCCCACATGGTTGTTTCTTGGGTAGTGGAACAGCCAAATCTCGTAAAGCTGGTTGATGACGCCCTTGCAACAGACAGGACCGTAGCGGTATTGAGCGAAAAAAAAGGAGATGATAAGTCTCTTGGTTTCCATAATGTAGGTACTGTGGGCCTGATACTCCGGATGGCCAAGAATGAGGAGGGCCATGCAAGGCTGATAGTTCAAGGGGTCACCAGGGTGCGGCTTCTGGAGATTACAGAAGAGGAACCGTATATAAAGGCAAAGGTGGAGCCGGTACAGCACATAGATAGCCATGATCTTGAGATCCAGGCCCTTGCGGTAAATGTCAGGCAGGTTTTTTCCAAGGTGCTGGAGCTGTCTCCCAATCTCCCCAGAGAGCTCGGGGCGATGATAATGGGTGTGGAAGATTCAGGTGCCTTGGCAGACATAGTGATCAGCCATCTCAATGTTTCAACTGATGATAAGCAGACCGTATTGGAAGCCTTGGATGTCAAGGAGCGGCTGCAAGCGGCCCTTCGTATTCTGACCGTTCAGCTTGAAATTCTCGAACTTGGACACAAGATCCAGTCCCAGGTCAAGGGACAGGTGGAGAAGACCCAGAAGGAATTCCTCCTGCGAGAACAGCTTAAGGCCATAAAGAAGGAGCTTGGAGAAGGGGAAGAGAAGCCGGATGAGATCGAGGAACTGAGGGAGAAGCTGGAGGCCAAGGGTCTGCCGGAAGACGCCATGAAAGAGGCCACCCGTGAGCTTGACCGCCTTTCCAAGATGCATCCCTTTGCCCCTGAGTATACGGTAGCCCGGACCTATATTGACTGGCTGCTTGAGCTTCCCTGGAATGAGTTTACAGAGGATCATCTGGACCTGGATCAGGCAGAACGTATCCTTAATGAGGATCATTATGACCTGGAAAAGGTAAAGAATCGTATCATAGAGTACCTGGCAGTGCGAAAGCTCAAACCCGACGCCAAGGGAACCATTCTGTGTTTTTATGGTCCTCCCGGCACCGGCAAGACCTCTCTTGGGAAATCAATAGCCCGTTCCATGGGACGCAAGTTTTTAAGGATAGCGTTGGGAGGCATGAGGGACGAGGCGGAAGTTCGCGGACATCGGCGTACATATGTAGGGGCCATGCCCGGGCGTGTTGTTCAGGGCATCAGAAAGGTGGGAGTCAAAAACCCCGTGCTGATGCTGGATGAGATTGACAAAATAGGGATGGACTTCAGGGGGGACCCGGCTTCGGCCCTTTTGGAGGTATTGGACCCGGAACAGAATATTACGTTTACCGACCACTATCTGGGAGTAGAGTTTGACCTCTCAAAGGTGATCTTTATTGCTACTGCCAATGTTTTGGATACTATACCCAGCCCCCTGCTGGACAGGTTGGAGGTATTGGAGCTCTCAGGCTACACTCTTGAGGAAAAGCTTGAAATCGCCCGGAAGTACCTGATCCCAAGACAGCTTGAGGCCCATGGTCTGACCAGACGTAATCTTAGTATTAAAAAAACGGCCTTGTCTAAGATAATTAGTGCCTACACACGGGAGGCAGGGGTCCGGAATCTCGAAAGGAAGATAGCCGCTGTGTGCCGGGGAGTGGCCAAGCAAGTGGCCAAGGGGCGGACTGATAAGGTTAAGATACGGATAAAGGGCCTGAAAGAGTACTTGGGGCCGCCCAAGTTTATGGCCGAGGTTGCGGAAAGGACCAAGGTCCCGGGTGTGGCTACAGGACTGGCATGGACTCCCTCGGGAGGTGAAATCCTGTTTATTGAGGCCGGCAAGATGAGTGGCTCAGGGAAGATATTACTTACAGGAAAGCTGGGTGATGTGATGAAGGAATCCGCCCAGACCGCCCTGAGTTTTGTCCGTTCCAAGGCATTAGATCTGGGTATCCCGGACGACGCGTTCAAAGATGAGGATATCCATGTCCATGTTCCCTCAGGGGCCATACCCAAAGACGGTCCCTCTGCCGGAGTGGCTATATGTATGGCACTGATATCCCTTTTTACTGATCGGTCTGTCAGGCCTGACGTGGCCATGACTGGTGAAATTACCTTGAGGGGACTCGTTCTTCCCGTAGGCGGGATTAAGGAAAAGGTGCTGGGTGCCCACAGGGCCGGGATAAAAGAAATTATTCTGCCCAAGCGCAATGCCGGGGATCTTGATGAAATACCTTCCCAGGTCAGGGAGACCATGAAATTTCACTTGATATCCAGGGCGGATGAGGCAGTAAGTGTGGTGTTCAAGTCTAAGGGACGAAAAAAACGTTAGGTTGACACCTCAAGACGAATTAAGTAAATTTCTCTGATTTTACTGATTATTTACCGTGAAAAAAGCTCAAGGTAACTGAGCACCCATTCGTATGAAAAATTGGGATTTAAAAGAGCATGTTTGATAATCTGAGTGAGCGCCTGGATTCCGTATTCAAACGCCTTAAGGGTTATGGAAAGCTTTCAGAGGAGAATATCCAGGAGGGCCTGAGGGAGGTCCGTCTGGCCCTTTTGGAGGCCGACGTAAACTACAAAGTCGTAAAGGACTTCATTGCCCGGGTGAAAGAGCGGGCTGTGGGGCAGGAGGTGATGGAAAGCCTGACTCCGGCCCAGCAAGTTGTGAAAATAGTCCATGAGGAGCTTACAGTCTTACTTGGGGGCCATAATAAGGGGCTCGAACTGGCTGGACGCCAGCCTGCAGTTATACTTCTGGTGGGTCTTCAGGGTTCGGGTAAGACCACCACTGCTGCAAAACTCGCTCGCTGGCTGAAATCAAAGGGTCGAAAACCCTACCTTGTGCCTGCCGATGTTTACAGGCCCGCGGCCATAAAGCAGCTACAGATTCTTGGGGACCAGTTAAAAATTGATGTATTTCCTTCGGAGTCGGCCATGTCTCCTGTGGACATAGCTAGACAGGCAGTTGCCAAAGCGGAAATTGCTCGCCTCGATACGGTTATTATTGATACTGCAGGCCGTTTGCACATAGATGATGCCCTAATGGGGGAACTCAGGGAAATAAATGCCGTGGTGTCTCCTCAGGAAATTCTGCTTGTGGCAGACGCCATGACCGGACAGGATGCCGTCAATGTAGCTCAAAAATTTGACCAGGAACTTTCTATTACAGGCGTTGTGCTCACCAAGCTTGAGGGTGACGCCAGAGGCGGCGCGGCCCTTTCAATTCAGGCAGTTACAGGGAAATCCATCAAGCTGGTAGGTGTCGGTGAGAAACTTGACGCCCTAGAACCTTTCCATCCTGACCGAATAGCCAACCGAATTCTCGGGATGGGGGATGTTCTCAGCCTGATTGAGAAGGCCCAGGATACCATTGACCAGAAAAAGGCCCTGGAGCTTCAGGACAAGCTTAAAACGGACAGTTTCACTCTGGAGGACTTCAGAGACCA
>JAUXDR010000112.1 GCA_030618205.1 Deltaproteobacteria bacterium
ATCAGGCACTGCTGCCACTCCTGATAGATCTCGCTGTGACAGGCACCACACTTCTTGGGTTGCTTAAAATTTTCATACTGGAATTTGCCGGTTTCTGCACAGTTTCCAATAAAAGGGGTCAAAACAAAGAATATTGCCCAAAAAATCACCTTTCCTTTTTTCATAGTACCTCCCCGATAGAATGGGGGCGCCGAAGGCGCCCCATCCAGATCAATTATTTCTCCATCTTGGCCGTAGTCCTCATGGTCATGGCAAGTTTCTTGATCTCACCCAGATCCTTGGTCATCATGGCCCAACCGTACCAGTAGGCATAGTCAGGATTGACGTGGAAATTGCCCTGGTAGGTCCGCATCCGGTGCTTCATGTACATCTGGAACAAGACCTGATCTATATGAGACATCTGGTCCATATTACCACCACCGGTCCTCAAAAAATACAGAAAGTCCGGATAGGCAAAGGCATAGTTTTCAGGTTTCTTGATAATGCCGTCTTTGTAAAGAGCAGCCACTGTCTCGATACCTTCTGCCATAAGACGGTCGGCTTTCTGCAGCATGGAATCACCATAAGCCAGTTGCTCTCTTGCGTACTCCTCAGAGTGGCACTTGCTGCAGGTTTTGATCATTTTCTCTCGTTCAGTGAGCCATGCCTCCTCGGTCAAACGGACCATATCCACGGATTTTACGGCATCCAGGCGTGCAGTCGGCTCCCCTGTCTCAGGGTTCAAAACGCCAAGGGCCTTGAGAATGGTTACCCTGTCAGCGGCCCACTGCTTGTCCTCAGGAAGGGGAAGTCTTACACCAAGGAAACCCCAGGCAGTCCTATTGGTATGGTTTCCATCCGGCATGTGACATAATTGACAAGTGGGTGCCGCGGCGTTTTCAGGAAGTCCACCCTTTTCCTTTACAAAGTAACGTGTGCCGTGCTTTGCACTGCTCCACATCTCCCACTGGGGATGGTCGTATCCCATATGACACTGCTGGCAGGCCCTGGGATCCTGGGCCTCCTTTTTGGCAAAGCTGTGCCTGGTATGACATTCATCACACGAGTTGTTCTGATAGCGGTATCCCTTGTCCCGCTGTTCTTTTTTCTGAGCCTCACTCTTAACACCCATGTTGTGACAACCGCCGCAACCCCTGCCTCCTTCCATCAGCTCATCAGGCTCAACATGGGTAACCGGCATAGCGTTCAAGGATGTCCATCCAAAGTTGTGCTTGCCCTTTACAAACTGATTGAACTGGTCTTCATGGCACTGGGCGCAGACGTGTTCATCAGGCAAAGTGACCTTCTTGAAATCTTTGGCGTTTGTGTGCTCCTCGCCATGACAGACCGAACAGGTCACGTCTTCTTCGCTGTGCTTGCTGGATTCCCAGTCAGCTACCTGCCCGGGAGAAATATCCCTGTGACAGGTGATACAGGCCTCTTCAGCCCCGATTGTCAGGCCTGTGAAACAGAACATGGCGATAGAGCACCCCAATACAATGAACCATCTTTTTTTCATAACGTACCTCCTCAGTTAAATGTTGCGGTCAACGGCAGCAGTCTAATCTGATGAACAGGGAATGTCGCCCAGACACTGCTCAGCATACGGGCAGTATGAGGCACAGCCAAAATCCATCTTGGGATTCACAAACCAATGGCCGCATTTCTTGCACAGGCGCGTTGTGTCGTCCTTAAAGAATTCTACTTGGCTTCCACATTTGGGGCACCTGACTTCAAAAATGGCCCCAGGTTTCCAGTAACGGCTGTCTTGTCCAGGACATTTCATGGTGTGTTATCCGTCTTTCTCATACTTTCCACCAGCCTTTTTTTATATGGACCTCCTTTTCTGTTTCTGCCAGCTTCCTGATCTTGTAGGCAGAATCCCTTAAAACACCGTACAGCACGCCGCAGCCGGTATCTTCGCGCACAGCGTCTCCTTTATCGGCAAGGTCAAGCATCCCTTCTGCGAGTTTGAGCGTTTTCTTAATGTTTTCATCACACGGCTTCATCGTCTTGATCCCTTCTAAGGACGAATGATTCCGCTGAAAAAACCCAATCTGCGGCGTTGCTTCAATTTTCCAGTCACTGCGACGTACAATAAGTACGTCTCATGCCTGGAAAATTTCGCGCCTTGCATCTCGGGCTTTTTGAGCGGAATCATGTTTCAGACTTTTTTAGTGTAATCAAGTATCTTTTTGAAAAAGTTCTCAACGCCATATTATCAAGATCTGTGCCAGGATAAAACTGTACAAAATAATAGGGGAAAAAGGCTTTAATATTGAGCAGTTAGTTTGCACTTGCATTGTTGACATATCCCGTCGTGGTGCGGATAATCCGAGACACTATTGAGACACTTTGTCCCAGGCGAAAGGAAATGAATCCAACATGCCGATACTGTAACATATTTGGTAATCCACATATTGTCAGTCATAAAAGATAGTTGCATGTGTATTCAAGTACAGCGGATCGCAAGTCGCTCTGAATAAGATGCCTAGAAGAAGGTACAAGAGTGTCTCACATCAAATTATGAGACATAAACGTCTCATGAGACATCCTGGAAATCGCCAAGAAACCGGTAAAGGGTGGCGCGCCCGACACCAAGGAGTCGGGCCGCCTTAGCCTTGTTCCCTCCGCTTCTGGCCAAGGCAGCACGGACACTATCCCAATCCAGTTTTCGGGAAGGGCCCCTGGAGGATTGTTCATTTTGCCATTTTTTCAATTCCACTGGAAGGTCATCAGGCTGAATAATCCGGCCCTTGGACTTGATAATCGCAAACCGAATGGCGCTTTGAAGCTCCCGGACGTTTCCAGGCCAGGGATAGTCCTTCATCCGTGCCACGGCCTCTTTGGAAAGACCCAGGGTTTGATGTCCGTCTTCACCGGCCTCATTGATGAAGTGCTCCAGCAAAAAAGGAATGTCGTTTTTTCGCTTCCTGAGTGGCGGCAGGTGAATCGGGACCACGTTGATGCGATAATAGAGATCCTCGCGAAAATTGCCTTTCTCCACTTCGCGCTTCAGATCTTGATTTGTAGCGCTGATCAGACGCACATCCACTGAGGTGGTCTTTTCGTCACCCACGCGCTCGAATGTCCCGTCCTGAAGGACCCGCAAAAGTTTTGCCTGTATAGGCTTTGGCAGATCAGCCACCTCGTCCAGAAACAGGGTGCCGTTGTCAGCCAGCTCAAACCGGCCTTTTTTATTCCGCACAGCTCCGGTAAAGGCCCCTTTCACATGCCCGAAAAGTTCACTCTCAAGTGTTCCTTCAGGAAGCGCTGCACAATTGACAGGCACAAAAGGACCTCCGCCACGACGGCTCTCATCGTGGATGGCATGTGCCACCAGCTCCTTTCCCGTACCGGTCTTGCCAGTGATGTGCACAGGATAGTCGTTGGTACTCATATCACGTATCTGTTTATAAACCTGAAGCATTTTCGGATCATGCCCGATGATCCCGGCAAAGCCCTTGAGATCCCCAAGCTGAATTCTTAACCCGATCAGGTCCGTTACATCCCGAAAAGAGGCGATAATGCCAACAAAGCGTCCAGCCTCATCTTCCCTGCCGTTCACCGTCATCTCAATCCGCCTGGGCTCGCCTTTTCTGGTAAGAATATTGATGGGGTAATAAAGATGATCCAGGGAATCAGGAGGGCCGTCTTGAAAAGAGCAACGACTGCCGCAGAAAGGTCCGTCAAAGGCTTTGTGACAGTCTTTCCCAAGGACATCTTCTCTGGAATAGCCGGTTATTTTCTCAGCAGCCCGGTTGAAAAACACAATGTATCTATCTTTGTCATGGGCGATGATGCCCTCAGAAAGGTTATCAAGAATATTTTCCAGGTTCTTCCTGGTTGCCAAATTTTTAAACAGCAAGGAAAGGTGAGCTTCGACAAGTTCTTTAAAACTTGCCATGAGCTTCTCGTGCCGTTTTTCGTATTTATTCTCCTTTGAATCAAGCACACAGATAGTGCCAAACACTTCACCATCAGGCCAGAGGAGCGGAAAACCAAGGTAGGAAATCATCCCCGATTCTATATCCGGGTTCTTATCCCACTCTTTATCCTTCAACGCATTTGGAACCAGAAGCTTATTCCTCGTCTTTATTACCCTATCGCAGTAAAGGCCGGCCAGATACTCCCTGTCTCCTGCTTTATATGGATTTTTGCTTGATTCACTTGAGCGAAAGACTTCAATGTAAGGCTCATCAACTTTCATGATCAAGGCAGAGGGCACGTTAATGATCTCTGCTATTGTATTCACAATGCTCTGCCAGGTGTTGACGATTTCATCGGTTATCCCGATTTTACTTTTGTTTATTTCAGAAGCCATGCTCAGAACATTACCTGGATATCGAGTGGGCGAAAAGGAAAGGCCTTAACCCCCTATCCCGGACAAACCGGAATAGTGCCTTAAGTGAACCCTGAACCTGTGAACGCCTACAAATACTCTTTAAAAATGATCGTATCATGATATGACATTTAAAAAAAGGGGAGGCGCATTCATTAAGGATTGTCAAACAGGCCGGCAGCCTCGGCGAGCTTGTCCGGCGAACCTATGATATATAGCACATCCTTTGCGAAAAGCGGCATATCGGCCTTTGGATTGGCCAATATTCCCTGATCC
>JAUXDR010000211.1 GCA_030618205.1 Deltaproteobacteria bacterium
CTGGCCCATTACAAAGGAGATGAGGTCGCTGCCATCTCCTCGGCCAGATGCACAAATGAGGAGAACTACCTCTTTCAGAAGTTCACCAGGACGGTCTTAAAAACCAATAATATTGACCACTGTGCCCGTCTCTGACACGCGCCTACGGTGGCCGGTCTGGCCGCCAGTTTCGGTAGCGGTGCCATGACGAACTCCATCAATGAGATCAGCAGTGCGGCTTGTATCTTTGCCATCGGCACCAATACAACAGCTAATCACCCAATTATAGGCAGACAGGTTACCAGGGCCGTACAAAAGGGTGCAAAGCTTATTGTAGTTGATCCCCGGCGAATACCTCTCTGCCGCATGGCCGATATCTGGCTCAGGCTTCGTCCCGGAACCGATACAGCACTCCTGAATGGGATAATGAGGGTCATTATCGAAGAAAATTTATTAAACACATCCTTTATTGAGGAACGATGCGAGGATTATGATGCCTTTGAGGCCTCCATCATGGAGAATGACCTGGCAACCGCTGAGAAAATTACCGGTGTTCCCGCACAGGACATAGCCAGGGCAGCCAGGATGTTCGCCTCTACTTCACCTGCAACCATTCTGTATACCCTGGGTATCACCGAGCACTCGCACGGGACGGATAATGTGAGGGCCTTGGCCAATCTGGCGCTGCTCACAGGTAATATCGGTAAACCTTCAACCGGCGTAAATCCCTTGAGGGGGCAGAATAACGTTCAGGGCGCCTGTGACATGGGGGCGCTTCCCAACGTATACACCGGTTATCAAAAGGTGGAAGATGAAAAGGTGCGGAGAAAGTTTGAAAAGGCGTGGAATTGTAAGCTCAGTCCATCAAACGGGCTCACACTGACCGAGATGTTTGAAGCTGCCCGTGAGGGCAAGATTAAGGCCCTCTATCTGAAGGGCGAAGACCCGGTAGTCACGGACGCGGACACAACTTTCATCGAAAAGGCCATATCACACCTGGAACTGTTTGTCGTACAGGATATTTTCCTCACAGAGACAGCGCGATTGGCAGACGTTGTGCTTCCGGCTGCCAGTTTTGCTGAGAAAGACGGGACTTTTACAAACACTGAACGGCGGGTACAACGGGTCCGAAAAGCAATAGAACCTAAAGGCAATTCACGTCCCGACTGGATGATCATATGCGATATTGCAAAAAGCATGGAGGCCAAAGGTTTTGATTTTGGCAGCCCTCAAGAGGTTTTTGAGGAAATGCGCGGCCTGACTCCGAGTTACGGGGGCATCACGTATGAACGTATTGAGAAATCCGGGCTCCAATGGCCCTGCCCGGATCACGAACATCCAGGGACGCAGTATCTTTACAGTGAGCGCTTCAACACACCGAGTGGACAAGCAAAATTCGCAACCATTTCGTACCGGCCTTCGGCAGAGACTACCAGCCACGAGTATCCATTTGTCCTTGTCACCAGGCGGTGCGCCTTCCATTATCACGCAGTCATGACACATAAGGCAGATGGCTTTGATGAGCTTCGAAAGGAAGAGCATGTTGAGATACACCCGGCTGATGCCGCTTCTCTGGAGATCCAGGACGGAGAAGTCATAAAAGTGACCTCAAGGAGAGGAAGCATAAAGGCCAAGACAAAGATAACGGAAATTGTTCCTGCCGGTGTTGTGTGCATGACATTCAATTTTGCTGAGACAAGGACAAATATTTTGACCAGCAGGGCACTGGACCCGATCACCAAGACACCTGAATTCAAGGTATGCGCAGTCAAAATCGAACGGGAAGAGTCTGCCTATCTTATGAAAGACTATATGAGGTGGGGTACGGGGAAAAGTTGATTCGAAACTTGAAATTTGAAATTGGGAAAAACAGAAATTCGATAATGCCCGTTTTACTGCAACTTACAGAACTGTAACCGTTTACAGGGTGCTGCAGATGCGAGGCGGAGGGTACGCAGACGTACTCCCTGTACTTCAAGTGCCCGACAACAAAGCATATGCGGTGCTCTGTGAACGCTTACCAAATTTTTAAAAGCTGTTCTCTAAATGGTGCTGGAAAGAAGAAACCTGAATTGGATGAGTGAACAAATGAGGGAGTAAGTGAGGGAGTAAGTGAGGGAGTAAATAAAATGCAGCCATACAAATATTTTCAGTTCGTATAACAGGAAAAGACCATATGGCACAATCACCTGATGAAAAGACTTATGTGGAAATCCCCTTTATTGAGCAGTTAAAGGGGATGGGCTGGGACCATATTGAGGGTGATATTGATGTGCCGTATCTCACGGAGCGTGAGGGCTTAAAGGCACACCAATGTTTGGTTTTAAAGGCACCTTTTCCGTTAATTTCGAGATTCCTGATTGCTGGGGCATTGGCAAATCGGCGTCGCGGGCCTTTGGGACGGTGAAACGCCTGAAGTTTGGGAATTGGAGAGTCAAAAGTTTATTAGATTTGACCAGGAGAAGACAGATGATTCCAAAGAGCGAGCTTGATAAGGCCATAGAGATTGCGAAGAAGTATGAAGTTGGTGAGCTATATCTAATTGGTTCTGCTCTTTACAAAGAACCAGAAGAGGCAAATGATTATGATTTTGCTGTAAGAAATGTGCCGGAAGGAAACTTCTTTGAATTTTATGGAGAGCTATTCAGGGCATTGTCGAAGAATGTCGATCTAATAGATCTTTCTGGGAAGATGACAAAATTTAAAGATATTATATTAAGAGAGGGCAGACTTGTTTATGACAAGACATCAAATTAAGGAATACTGCGAGGCAGAATTTGAAAACATAAATGCTGTGACGTCTGAGTTGTTTTCCATCATCAAAACGGAAAAAACAGAGTATTCAAT
>JAUXDR010000088.1 GCA_030618205.1 Deltaproteobacteria bacterium
GCCGGATACTGCCGCCAACCAGTTGAAGGAGCTTGCGGACAATTTACAGAAGAAAGCAGAACGATTCTCGCAGTTGGAAGAGGCGCTGGCTCGCATGGAAAACATGGTCAACGTGATTAGCAATAGAAGCCAAGAGGGGGAAGACGGGCAGAGGCCTCTAATTCTTAACCAGGTACTTGAAGAAGAACTGGATTTCTGGAATGCAGACCTCTTTTTCAAGCATCAGGTGGAAAAACAATTGTCTTTACCCACTATCCCGACCTTGATCGTAATTAATGAAGGGCACCTTCGTGACTTGATTGACGGGTTGTTAGATGCTTGCATAAAACAAATGCGAGAAACCAAAGAACGTGATCTAAAAATAACATTGCGCCAAAAAGATGAGGCTACGTGGTCTTTAGAATTTGAACATACAGGAAATGCTTTCCCATCTGACTGGGATCAAGATATCAGCAGATATTCGCCGGAATCAAACGAAAATACACAGAAGACCTCAGACTATCTTTTTCTTATCCTGGCTCTCAATCTAGCAAAGGTCAGGGCAGAGCAAATTGGGGGGACGCTGGAAATAGAACCACAGAAGGCTTCTTGTCTTATACCAAATGAAAAACAAAAGCTCGACCATAATGTAGCGTAGTTTAAGAATAATCAGTTGCCGGAATGCAGAATGGGTGGCTCGAACTGATACCCAGGCACCAATTCCTTGAACTTGTTCTTCAATGCCTCTTCGTCCCGCTCCTTTACGAACTGACGAATTTGTTCGATTTCCTTTTCCATAAACTCCGTATCCACAGACTCCGAAAGGGCTACCATGATTCGGGGATGGTCGGTTTCTATATGCTGTTCTTCTTTATTAAACAGTTCCTCATACATCTTTTCGCCTGGACGCAAGCCCTCAAAGGTAATTTCTATGTCATCATACGGCCACTTGCCGGAGAGTGTAATCAGTTTTTCAGCCAAACTCAGTATTTTAACCGGCTTTCCCATATCCAGGACAAAAATTTCACCCCCAACGCCCATACAACCAGATTGGAGAATTAACTGGACCGACTCTTGAATGGTCATGAAAAAGCGCTCAATTTTCCGGTCTGTCACAGTCACCGGTCCGCCCTGAGCGATCTGTTTTTTGAAGATAGGGATAACGCTGCCGGCACTACCAAGGACATTGCCAAAACGAACAGTTATAAACCGTGTCTGTGCGTTCCCATTGTAACTTTGGACCACCATCTCAGCTATATGCTTAGTGACACCCATTATGTTGGCTGGATTCACTGCCTTGTCAGTAGAAATCATCACAAACCGTTTCACTCCCGCTTCAAGCGAGGCATTTGCCACGTTATAAGTGCCGAGGATATTATTATAGGCAGATTCTATGGGCGTTATCTCCATCAGTGGAACATGCTTGTATGCAGCCGCGTGGAATACCACATCTGCTTTTGTTTCCTTAAGGATAGCGCATATGCCTGAATAATCATTGATACTGGAAATCCTGGAAAACAGGGGGACATGAGGAAAATCCCGGTGAAGTTGAAGCTGCAGATTATAAAGAGAGTTCTCATCTCGTTCGATGAGTACAAGTAATTCAGGCTTGAAACTTGCTACCTGACGACACAGCTCGGAGCCAATAGATCCTGCAGCCCCGGTGATTAAAACGGTTTTGCCATGGAGATGTGCGCGGATCTTATCCATCTCGATCTGAACCGTCGGACGCTCCAGGAGATCTTCGATTTCTACGCTACGCAGGTCGCTAATACTGATTTTGCCTGAGAGGATATCGTCAACAGATGGGATAGTCTTAAAGGAGGCCCGAAGAGGGCGCAACGCCTCAACAACATTGTCGAACTGCTTCTTGGTGGCCTCGGGCCAGCAAAAGACAATGGTCTTCACTCCTGACAAGCTCGATTGACGTTTGAGACTCTGTCTAATAGACATTACAGGGACATCGCTGATCCTGGCCTGAAAAGAGGCATCCTTTTCCGTCGGGTCAATGATGGCTACAGGATTGTAATGGGAGCGAGGATCGCTGATAAAGTCCTTTAGCAGCAATTGTATCCTTGCTGCAGGGCCTATCAAAAGTACGTTGACTGCCTTTTGACCGGCGTTTGCCGGAAGTAAATTCTCGCGGAAATTCCTCACAACAAAACGAATTCCGCCTACAAGCAAAATACATGCTGCCCAATCCAATATATATATGCCTATAGGGATCTCCATGGACTTCCATAGCATCCCAATGACTAAGAATATCAGAGAACTAAGAGTAGTGGCGCGCACGATATTAAGCAGGTCAGGGAAGCTGACATAGCGCCAGAGCCCCTGATAGAGATCATAGTGCCAAAACAGGGCAGTACGTATAATCAATAAGGGCAATAACGTCCGGTACAGGAGTTCTTCTGCTTGAACAGTCAGTATGCCGTTGTTCAATAGCAGGAAGCTGGCGACATAACCAAACACAAAGAGCAACAAATGGACAGCCAAGATAATCCACAGGCGGTAGGGCAGGATACACTGGCAGATGCGACACACGACGGGACTTTCCCGCAGGGCGTAAATTTTTTTATACATGAAAGTCTTCCCTGCCCAATAAATGCTAAGGTAAAAAATCGTCTAGGGCTGCTGCCGCTGCCAATGCAAAGAGATCCATCCTTTTACGTCCTTCATCTACACACTCTCCGGTAGGTAATGACGTAATCAGGCGGACCAAAGCACCATCTGTACGTCTGCGCCATAGGCCATCCCAAACCATGTAAAATTTAGCTGCGTACTCGTTCGTGAAATTCCGGCCCCGGCCCTGATACCAAAAATAGACCAATTGCCTTGCGCCATTCTTGCTGATGACCAATTCATTAATTTGAAGCTCTTGTCCAACCCCATTTCCTGCCATTGCCTGTGAGAGATGTCTGACGCGATTTTCCTCCACAAACCAACCAGCCCCGGGGAGGCACAGCCTTGGCGAATGAACAAAATCTCCAGCCTTTCTCTGATACTCATAATAGGCAACATAAAAGCTTAGTGGAGATTCATCCGGTTTGTAATAATCAATCAGGACGTACTCCTGACCGCCAACTTTTTTCCATATATCCGAATCCATCCGGGATTTGTGGCCAACCCATCCCTCAAATTCAGTGGGAAAGGTGTCCAAAGGCTTCAATAATGGCAGGGGAGGGACTTTACCGGCATAATTCACTATTTGTGGAGTGAAAAGGACTATTGCCAATGCAATCGCCACAGGAGGCCATGTTAGTGTACGACAAATCCTGCGACGTGGCGTCTTAGATGAGAGTATATGTTTAGGCGCATACTCAGGAATGAGCTTGAGAACATAGTTAAACAAACCCAGTAGTCCCAGGGAAACCATAAAGACAACCCAGCCCGAAAATGAATGTAAAAAACCCTCAGCTGCCTGGTTACCCCAAAACTCAGCCAATATGCCGGTCCCGGCGATCCGCGAAATATTAGCCAGCATCGCCACGGGCACTGTAATGAGGACCAGCAGGATACGCTTCCAGATAACCTTCTGAAAAAAGAACGCGAAAAGGATTCCCAGACTCAAGAGCGGAAGGATATAGCGTAGCCCATTGCAGGCTTCAACGACCTGCAGCCTTATTGTTCCAAGGTCGATGACATTCCCCTCACAATAGGCACTTATTCCCAGGATGTTCAAAACACCGACAGCCCCAGCCGATGACATCAGTTGCAAAGGGAAAGTCAGGTTCCGGTATACAAAACCGGGAAGCGGTATCATAAGAAAAAGAAAGGCCAATGGAAAGCGCAGGACCCGGACTACTTGTGAACCGCAGAGAAACCAAGTCAACCCAATGACAAAAAAGACCATAGAGACCCGGGTAGTAAATAGCTCGGCCCCGAGCTCACCCACTACAAATACTGCAATTGCGAAAAAAAGCACTGACAGTGCGCGCCAATCCGGCCGGATGTCCACACTGAGCAGTTCGGCACGCTTCTGCCAGACCAGGTAGGCCGCAATTGGCACAATCAGGAGCCCGTGAGAGTAATCCTCGTTGTTGAGCCATTGGTGTACTAGTGCTTGAATGATATCCCAGTAAGAAAAGACCAGGCTGGCAGGTACCAGTATGGCTGCCATCCATGCTAGATTCTTATTCGTGGCTTTTCGCAACGTACACTTTCTCCGTTTAGTAATTGTTCACAGGTGAACCTTGAACCTTTGAACCCTGAACGATTACCTCCATTATTGCACGAGCCCTTGCAATGTCTCTGCAATGTATGAGATATCATCAGCTGTCAAATTGTTGTAAAACGGAAGTGCTATACTGCGTTTTGCCACCTGCTCTGTAATCGGGAAGTCTCCTGACTTATAACCGAACTTCTCTATGTAAAAGGGTTGCAGGTGTATGGGTGAGAAGTAGTTGCTGCAGCTAATACCCTTTTCCCGCAGTCCTTCCAGAATGGCGTCCCTGTCTTTCTGAGAGAACTCATTGGAGAGGCAGACCACATACACAAACCAACTTCGCTTCGCCGCAGGGTCTGTGTAAGGCATATGAAGGCCATCTATGCCGGAAAGGGCTTCAGTATACATGTTAGCAACTTTTTCTCGCTTGGACAGGATCTCATCGATGCGGGAGATCTGGGCAATTCCCAGAGCACAGTTAATGTCGCTGATCCGATAATTATACCCCAGCCGTTCATGGGCAAGCCAGGCCCCAGAGGTACCACGGCCTTGATTTCTCATACTACGACACAGTTCTGCCACCTTTTGTGAATCCGTGACGATCATTCCACCTTCGCCTGTAGTTATTTGTTTGTTTGGGTAAAAGGCAAACGTGCCTGCAACACCTATTGAACCAGCCTTCCTCATTACGGCTTTACCTTCGTTATGAATATCGGCCATTGGCACAGCCGCGCCTAATGCCTCGCAGGCATCCTCAATCACCAATATATTGTGCTGCCATGCGATCTCCATGATGGCCTGCATATTACATGGTTCTCCAAAAATGTGTACTGGAAGGATCCCTTTTACATCAGGATGATGTTCGAGACATTGAATGATTGCCTGCGCATCAATATTGTATGTTTTCTGATCAATATCGACAAAGACCGGAAGGACTTCCTCAAAAAGCAGGCAATTGGCTGAAGCGATGAAGCTAAAGGGCGTGGTGATCACTGCATCGCCCTTTTTTAATCCCAGCGCACGCACGACCAAATGTAGCGCACTGGTCCCACTGTTTACGGCTATAGCATGCCTGGAGCCTATGTACCGGGTGAATTTTTCTTCAAACTCGGAAAGCTTTGGACCCAAACTCAGGTCGGGAGTGCTCAAAACCTCCATAACTGCCGAGCGCTCCAAGTCAGTGATGTCAGGGTTTGATAGAGGTATTCTCATTGGATTCTATGAAATCATTGGCACGCCCGGCAGGATTCGAACCTGCGGCCTACGGATTCGAAGTCCGGCGCTCTATCCAGCTGAGCTACGGGCGCCAAGGTGAAAAGCTTTTCAAAGATAATATATCAGCGAGGTAATAACAAGAAGCCTTTCCTAAATGTTTGTTCCGAGCTTCAACACGGAAACAGCGGCAAGATAG